>JAQWCP010000281.1 GCA_028705905.1 Oscillospiraceae bacterium | reverse complement strand
GGGCAAAACGCCCGCCTGGCCGCCAAGCTGACGGGATATAAAATCGATATCAAACCGGTATCCAGCATGCAGGAACAACCAGAACCAGCGCTCAGCCTGCAAACAGAAGAACAAATAGAAGAACAAATAGAAGAGCAAGTAGAAGAGCCTGTAGAAGAGCAAAGAGAAGAACAAATAGACGAACAAGTAGAAGAGCAAGTGGAAGAACAAGTAGAAGAAGCAGAATAGCATCCAGTGGAAAGAGGTGTCTTATGGCGCAAAAGAAAATCCCAATGCGGCAATGTATTGGCTGCCGTGAAATGAAGCCAAAACGGGAGTTGATCCGCGTGGTCAAATCCCCGGAAGGTGTCATCTCTTTGGATTTAAAAGGGAAACTGCCGGGACGTGGCACGTATATCTGCCCACAGGCTTCTTGCCTGGCCAAAGCCCGGAAATCCAAAGGCATAGAACGCGCATTTTCCACTTCTATCCCACCAGAAATTTACGAGTCCCTCGCGGCTCAATTGGAGGCGGAACATGGATAATATCCTGCGCCTGTTGGGAATCGCCAAAAAAGCGGGTAAACTAGAACTTGGAGAAGAACCAGTCGGCGCCGTATCCAGAGCCAGAGCCTGCAGTTTAATGCTGATTGCACAGGATGCGACAGAAAATACGGTGCGCCGCGCTGCCCATTTTGCACAGTTTGGAAATATCCCCCGTTTGAAAGTGCCTTATACAAAGGCTGAGCTTGGGCAGGCCGTTGGGCGAAACTCCCTGGCGCTTTTGGCTGTCACGGATGTCGGTCTTGCAGAGGCCATCGTGCAGAAACTCTCTGCTTTATATGATACAGCTGCGTACCATGAAGTAGCGGCCCTTCTGGCGGAAAAAACGGCACGCATGCGGAAACGCCAAACAGAAAAACGCATCCATGCAAAGAAGAAACGAAACAAAGAGACCCGGTAACACAATCGTCCGTCCTAGTTGCCTTTGAACCGGGATCAGTTAGCGTATGGCTCTTTCAAAGGTAACGCCCTAAACAACGGAGGTGGCTTCATTTGAGTAGTTTGAATAAATATCGAGTACATGAAGTAGCAAAGGATTTTGGTGTGGGATCAAAAGTCATTATGGACATTTTGACCACCTACTCCAACGCCCCTAAAAATCATATGCAGGTGCTGGATGATCATGAATTGGCGATTGTTTTTGATTATCTCACCCAGCACAACCAAATTTCTGCAATAGAAGAAGTGTTTTCCGATGCTGCTGTAAAAGGAGCGTCCGCAGATGCTGCACCTGCGCCCACAAACGCTGCACCGGTACCCGCACGCGGGGCCAATGTGCAAAAAGTGGCGTCTTCTGCTCCGGCACCTGCTTCTAAGCCGGCTGCACCACGGCCGGCCCCCCAGCCTACTGCCGGCGCACCGGCACCCGGTAAACCAATTTCCAAAATCCCACAAAAGAAAATCGTGGATACACGAACGACCACATCCGTCAATCTAGAACGGTATGATGAACGTCTGGAGAAATTGGCACCCGAGCGGGCCGAGAATATTAAAACGGGCAAAGAAAAATTCCGCAGCAACAACAATCAACGCCGAAACACTGGAGGCTACGGCAATAAACGGCGTCAAGAGGAGCAGGAAAAGCTGCGTCGCCTTCAGATGGAGATCGCAAAAAAGCCCCCTCTGAAAGTGCAGATACCAGATGAAATCGGCGTAGGCGAACTGGCGTCGCGTATGAAAAAAACGGGCGCGGAAGTTGTAAAGCAGCTGATGAAATTGGGCGTAATGGCTTCTGTCTCAGAAATCATTGATTATGACACCGCCGCATTGGTCGCCCTGGAATTGGGCTGCAAAGTAGAAAAAGAAGTGATTGTCACCATCGAAGAACGTCTCATCGATGTGTCAGAAGACGAAGCAGAAAACTTGATGCCCCGCAGTCCGATCGTGGTGGTCATGGGCCATGTCGACCATGGTAAAACTTCTCTGCTGGATAAAATCCGCCAAGCAAACGTGGTCTCCGGCGAAGCCGGCGGGATCACGCAGCACATTGGCGCATACCAGGTGGAAGCCAAGGGGAAAACCATCACCTTTTTAGACACCCCGGGCCATGAAGCATTCACCTCTATGCGTGCCCGCGGCGCGATGGTCACGGACATTGCAATCCTGGTCGTGGCTGCAGATGACGGCATCATGCCCCAGACGGTTGAAGCCATCAACCACGCCAAGGCCGCCGGCATTCCCATCATCGTAGCCGCCAATAAAGTGGATAAGCCCGGTGCAAATCCGGATAAAATCATGCAGCAACTTACAGAATATGAGTTGGTGCCGGAAGAATGGGGCGGTGATACAATCTTCTGTAAAATTTCCGCCAAAACAGGAGAAGGCATCGATAATTTATTGGACATGGTGGTTCTCACCGCGGAAATGAAGGATTTGAAAGCCAACCCCAACCGCCGTGCGCACGGCACCGTCATTGAAGCCCGGCTGGACAAAGGCCGCGGCCCTGTTGCCACACTTTTGGTGCAAAACGGTACCCTCCACCAAGGCGATGTGATCATTGCCGGCACATCGGTGGGACGCGTGCGTGCCATGACAAATGAAAAAGGCGAGAAGCTGGAATTCGCTGGCCCGTCTGTCCCTGTGGAAATTATCGGCATGTCAGAAGCGCCTGGTGCTGGAGACAGCTTCCACGCCGTGGCAGACGAGCGGATGGCACGGGAACTGGTGGAACAACGTAAACAGGAAGAAAAAGATGCCGCCAATAAACCCATGGGACAAAAAGTAACGCTGGAAGATCTGTTTTCCCAAATTCAGCAGGGGGAAATCAAAGACCTAAATATCATTGTCAAGGCGGACGTTCAAGGCTCCGCTGAAGCATTGAAGGCCTCTTTGGAGAAACTCTCCAATTCTGAGGTGCGCGTGCGGGTGATTCACAGCGGCGTGGGCGCCATTTCTGAAAATGACGTCATGCTGGCCTCTACCGCAAACGCCATCATCGTTGGCTTTAATGTGCGGCCGGAACATACCGCGCGGGATCACGCCACGCGCCTGAATGTTGACATGCGGATGTATCGTGTCATTTACGATTGTATCAATGAGATGGAAGCCGCGATGAAGGGTATGCTGACGCCTAAATTCAAAGAGGTATAT
>JAQWCP010000280.1 GCA_028705905.1 Oscillospiraceae bacterium | reverse complement strand
GTCGGCTTCATACACCCCTTCTGGAGAACCAAGGCAATCCACTGCCTTGTAAATGGTTGCGCGACTGAGCCCCTCCCGGGTCGCAAGCCAAAGCCAGTATTTTAAGGTTGACATGATACCGCCCTCCTGATGGTTTCTACCTCTCCCGACTCATTTCCCAAAATAAAATCCCCGCCGCCACCGCGGCGTTCAACGATTCGCATTTGGCATCCATGGGGATTTGCACCCGTCCGTCGCAGAGGGACAAAAGCGCCTGAGAAAGGCCCTTCCCCTCACTTCCAATGGCTATGGCAGCTTGGGAAAGGGGAGCCTCCCTCAAAGAAACGCAGTTTGGGCCCAGCGCCGCACCATACAGAGGGATATTTGCCCCTTTCAAAAGCTGGGCCGCTTGTTCGTAAGACACCTGCCAAACGGCCATCCGAAAGGCGGCCCCCATCGTTGCACGGATGGTTTTGGGGTTCCAAAGATCGGCACAATTCCCCGTGAGAAACACACCATCAAAAGAAAACGCAGCGGCGGTGCGCAAAATGGCGCCTATATTCCCCGGATCCTGCAGCCCGTCCAAAACGGCGTACCGGTTCCCTTCCAGCCGTTCCGGCACAGCCTCCTCCGGCATTTCACAAGCGAACAGAAGGCCTTGGGGTTGGTCCAGCGGCGAAACCCAAGCCAGAAGCTCCTCTGGCACTGTGGCCACCCGCACAGAGGCGGGCAGAGAAGCAGGCAGCTCTGTCTGCTCTGTTTTCAGCACGGTTTGGACGGCGCCACCCCACAACAGGGCTTCTTCCAACAATTTTGGCCCGTCACAGCAAAATGCCCGGCATGTTTTTCGATATGCCCGATTTCGACCCAACTTACGCAAATGAGAGATAAGTGGGTTGCTCCTACTGGTGATTTTCTCCATACTCCACTTCCTGTTTTGCCTGATGCTGCTTATAATTCTGTTTGTTCCATCAATAAAGACATGAAATTAGGGGCAGGCCAAAGCCTGTCCCTAATTTCTTACTCTAAGGGCTTCATGGTGGGGAATCGAACGCCAAGTGGTCTGTTTTGATTTATCATGTTGTATTCCGTACCTTTCCAATATAAAAGCACGATTTTGAAACGTTTCCTGTTCGTCTGATTGCGTCTTATTTCACGCAATTGGGGTTAAATCCGAGGTGAACCAGGGCAACCGATGGAAACACATACATCGAAATACGAATGTCTATTTCGTTATTATACCATCAAATCCTTGTCTGTCAAATACTCAATCCCCAAATAGCAAATGCGTCAAAATGAAAAGAAACCATACTTTCGTTTACATATGATCCAAAATATGGTAATATTAAATCGTAGTAATTGAAAAAGAGGCATTGGAAGTATAGGCAGCGAAACAGAAAGGGGACTGACTTATGAAACGTCTGTTATCAATGATCTATTTGTTATGGACGGTTGGTATCCCTATGGACGCTTTGTGAAATTTATCTATTATCCTGTCGTGGAAGGTCTTAAAGTTTGGGTTGGAGAGACTGCGCAATAGCGAGAAAGGACAAACATGGAATTAAAACGATCACGCAAGAAGAAACTTTTGATGGGGATGCTGATTACTGGCTGTTCTATATTATTCATCGCGTTGGTGCTCTGTTTTTTGGATATTTCCCTGCGCACCAATTACACACAGAGAACGGCAAAATTGGAAGCTCAATTGGTGATGGAATCGCTGGAAGCCCCTCCCATTGAAACCATCGAGGTGATCCGCCCCTGGTACAGTTACTGGGGAGAGGACTGGACATATGTTGTCTATTTTTTGGATCAACCTGGACAAAAATATTATTATAAATACCAGAAACAGGACCGCCAGTATGTTGAAGTGTCGGATAGAAACACGTAGTAAGTCTGGAAGGTAAGTTCAAACCATTTTAATTCTTGCCTTCTAAAGCCTCTCTGCGCGGTTCGTTTTCTCAGCGTGAAACTCCCCATAAGCCGCCTTGCGTCGCTCCATGCGGGTCTTTACGCTTCAGAGGGGTAAAATAAAGGCCGCTGGCTTTCGCCAGCGGCCTTTGTTTTAAGCTGAACTGTGGTAACGTTGGGGTAAGCTGAACTAAATACATCATTTTGTTGCCATATTGATTGATTTCAGCTCAACCACCATATCTCCCAAACGATCTATAAAAACATGAAATTAGGGGCAGGCCAAAGCCTGTCCCTAATTGCTTACTCTAAGGGCTTCATGGTGGGGAATAAAATAACATCACGAATGGAGGCGCTGTCTGTGTACAGCATAACCATTCGGTCAATGCCGATGCCGCAGCCGCCTGTGGGCGGCAGACCATATTCCAACGCATTGATATAGTCGGTATCCATCATGCCCGCTTCTTCGTCTCCTGCTTCTCGCAAGGCCACCTGGCGCTGGAACCGCTCCTTTTGGTCGATCGGGTCATTCAGTTCGGAAAATGCGTTTGCCATTTCACGGCCAGCCATGAACAGTTCGAACCGTTGGGTCAGCCTGGGGTCATCTTTGCACCGCTTGGCAAGCGGAGAAACTTCCACCGGGTGGTCAAGGATAAAGACCGGTGCCACAAGCTGGCTCTCTACCTTTTCGTCGAAGCAGGCATAAAGCAAATTCCCCCATGTGGCATCCTTTTCCAGCTTCACACCGATAGAGGCAGCGGCTTTTCCCGCTTCTTCATCACTTGTAAAGGACATGAAATCCACACCTGTATATTTCTTCACCGCTTCCGCCATGGTGATGCGGGCAAATGGCGGCGTCAGATCCAGTTCCGTTCCCTGATACATCAGCTTCGTCGTGCCCAAAATATCCTGGGCGGCTTTCACATAGATCCCTTCCGTGCGGTCCATCATATCATGATAGTCGGCATATGCCTCATAAAACTCCACCGTGGTAAATTCCGGATTGTGCTTTGGGTCCATTCCTTCATTGCGGAACAAACGGCCAATTTCGTAAACTCGCTCAATCCCGCCCACCACCAGACGCTTTAAATGCAACTCGGTGGCAATGCGCATGTACATATCAATATTTAATGTATTGTGGTGGGTCACAAACGGGCGTGCGTTGGCGCCGCCGGAAATGGTGTTCAGCACCGGCGTCTCCACTTCCATATAACCCAGATCATCCAAATAAGACCGGATGGT
>JAQWCP010000279.1 GCA_028705905.1 Oscillospiraceae bacterium | reverse complement strand
GATAGCTGCCTTTTTCGGTGAATTGCAGCTCGCCGCCTGTATTGGTGAGTGCTCCCTTGGCGGTGTCCGCGAGGGAAACCTCCTTGCCGTCCCGCAGGAGCGACCACTTGGCGGTGTGACCGCCGATTTCTCCGAACACCGCTTCCACCGTAACGGTTTTGTCTGTGTGGAAGATTTCCGGCAGATAGAAACCGGCAGAGCCTACCGGATAGACTGTGATGGATGCGGTATCCGCAAACACTCTGCCGGTGGCATCGGTGAGAGAAGCCGTCAGCGCATACACACCCTTTTCGGTAAAGCGAAGCGTTCCGTCAGCGATATTTCCCTCGATGGCTGTGCCGATTTCCACAGGTTCGCCGTTTTTGGTGAGGGTGTATACTGCTTCCAGCCCATCTGCCTCTTTTGTTTCTGTCTTGATGGCAACAGTCTTGTCCGTGTGGGAAACCACAGGCAGCGTCAGCTTGACCTCTGCCACGGGGTAAATGGTGATACTGTCCTCTGCGGTGATGGTTTTACCCAGCGCATCGGTAATAGCGGCGGTCAGCGTATAGCCGCCCTTTTCCTTGAACATTACCGTGCCACCCGACCAGGAAAGCTCGCCGGTGAGATCATCTGCAAGAGCAATTTCCTTGCCGTCATGCTTCAGTGTCCAAGTGACGGCGTTGCCGCCGAGGCTTTCGGTTTTCAGCTCCACGGCAACGGCGGTATCGGTGTGGGCGGTGTCGGGCAGCGTGAACGCAGCGGTTACCACGGGATAAACGCTGACCGCCTGCTCATGGCTTATCGTCACGCCACGGCTGTTTTTGGCGGTGGCGATGAGGGTGATACTGCCGGTCTGCGCGAAGCGCACCTTGCCGCCACTTGCGGTTAAATCCCCCTTGATGATTTGGGACAGCTCCACCGGCAGTCCGTTCTTCAGCGCCGTCCATGTAACCTCGCTGACATAGCGGCTGGTGGGTTTCAGTTCAATTTCATCGGCGGTGTAGGCGGTTTTGGGCAGTGTAAAGGAAAACTGCGGCGCCGGAACATAGGACGAGCCGCCCCCGCCGCTGCCTCCACCGGAGGGCTTATCCTCCGGCTTTACGACAGGCGGCTTTAGCGGCTCTTCCTGTTTGATCTGCTCCTTGGCTTTTTCCGTGTCCACCAGCATCTCAAAGGCTTCGCCACGGGTGGCATCCTTGTCAGGGCGCACCGTACCATCGGGGTAGCCGCTGATGATGTGGTAATGCTTGCCGGTGCAGATGTAGGCTTTTTGTCCCTCGGTGAGCTGGCTCTCATCTAAAAAGCCGATGTCACAGGGACAGGCGCTGTCATGCTCGCCCTTGCCGATGGCGCGCACCAGCATACGGATCATCTCCATGCGGGTGATGGGCTGGTCTGGCAAAAACTTGCCTTCAAAATCGCCCTTTTGGATAATTCCCGCAATGATGAGCGCCTCCACATCCTGCTCCGACCAATGTCCCGCAAGGTCGGTGAAGCGGATGGTCACCTGTTTTTCATCAGGCTCGGGCAGCTCCAAGGTTCGGGCTACCAGAGTGGCGAACTCCGCGCGAGTGATGATTTCATCGGGGTGGGCAAGCCCATCGGGGTAGCCGTAGAGCACACCCTTTTCCGCGAGGATATTGATGGCGTCCTCTGCCCAATGCCCCTTGGCATCCTCAAAGTATCGGTGGGCTGCGTAGGCGCTTCCGACCAACATCGAAAGCACCACGCAGACAACCAGCAAAACGCTGATTGATTTTTTCGCTTTTGTATGCATGGGCGCACCTCCTCACATTCCGGCCATCTGCTGGCCTTGCTCCTGCTGGGGCGCTTGCTGTGCCTTGGTCTGGCTCTGTGCCATGGTCTGCTCATAGGCGGAAAGTACCGCCTTGTCAAAGGCGGCCTTTGCATCCTTGGTGCAGGGAAAACAGATATCCTTGTACTCGCCGTTTCTGCCCTTGTATTGCGGAAGCGAGACAAAGGTGCCCTTTGAGCCCTCCAAAATGCGGACATTGGTCACGGCGAAAAAACCGTTGATGTTCACCGATGCGTTGGCTTTGAGCGCGCCCTCCGTTTTCACGGGATAAATGCGCACATCAAACTGCATGGGGTTTTCCTTTTGCTCCGGCTTGGGAGCGGTCTGTGCTGCTTTGGACATCAAAAAATCCTCCTTCTAAAATGATTGGGACATGGACATTCCCATGCCCTGGGATTGACCTTGCGGCTTAAATTCAATTTGCTTAAAACCGAAGCGGTCGCAGTAGTGGTACTGACTGCCGCTGCTGTCGTACAGCTCCACCACATCGGACATGGACAGCGAGTGACCGTTATAGCCGGGTGGATGGTTCACATTGCACCGTTCGAAGATGGCCTCCAAATCGTTGGTGCCAAGCTGCCCATCGTAGGCAATGCGGTAATGCTCGGGATTCGGAGAACCAAAGTCTTTGGCCATTTCATCAAGGCTGATGAATTTCATATACACGTCGGTTTCGGGCTTTAATTGCCAGATGCGCATATTTTTCAGCGGAGCGGCGGTTTCACCGCCCACGCTCGGCTGCTCTCCCGCCATGAGCCGCTCCATAACGCCATCCGTCCACTTGGGAGTAAGGCTGCGACCGGCAAGCCAGCCTGCCATTTCCTCGGTTTGGAAGATGCAATCCACCACAGCAGTGTCCTTTTCGGTGTATCCGGCGGGGTTTCCATAGTAGGAAATGAGACCGTTTTTTAGGGTAATGCCTTCCATTTATGCGCCTCCTTTACTGCATGGTCATGCCTCTCATGGCAGGAGCTTCGGATTCCGTTTGCACTTGAAGCTGCTCCAGCTTTTCTCTTGCCCAATCGGGGAGCTGAGAGTCGGCAATCACACCCACAAAATTCTCACGATTCCAGCGGGCTTTTTCACCATCCGAGAGACAGGTGGCAAACACGCCCCGCCCGCTGGCTCCCGGATGAGAGCCGAAGCCGCCGGTGCAGAGCCAGAGCTGGTTTTGCGGCGTGAGATAGTTTTCGTTGAGGGTATCCGCAGACAGCACGATCACCTTTCCCTCAAAATCCTGTGTTGCCTTATCCGGCAGACAGTGGGTGTGGTCAAACAGCCCACGGGCTTGATACGCCTTGCGAAACTGGTTGACAAAGCCGTCCAGCACGGTGGGATGGCTGTCCACAGCAA
>JAQWCP010000278.1 GCA_028705905.1 Oscillospiraceae bacterium | reverse complement strand
AGTGATAAGTAGCAGTCGGAAGGAGAAAAAGGCAAGGTCATCTAAAAATAAACAGGCGCTCAACAGTTATGCAGATCTGTCCCCGGGTGACTTGGTGGTGCATGTCCATCATGGCATTGGCCGTTTTGTGGAAATGGAAAAGCTCTCTTTGGACGGCGTGGAAAAAGACTATGTAAAACTTGCATATGCTGGCAGCGATTGTCTTTATATCCCGGCAACACAATTGGATTTGATCTCCAAATATATTGGCGGTGGCGGGGAAGGAACGCCTGCCAGGCTCAATAAATTGGGCGGGACAGAATGGGCCAGGGAGAAAAGCCGCGCAAAACGGGCGGTGAAAGATCTGGCAAAGGAATTGATCGCGTTGTATGCCGAACGGCAGCGCAGGCCGGGTCATGCGTTTTCCAAAGACCGCCCCTGGCAAACAGAATTTGAGGAAGAATTTGAATATCAGGAAACGGGAGACCAGCTTCGATGCATTGGCGAGATCAAGATGGATATGGAGCGGGAGATTCCGATGGACCGTCTGCTTTGCGGCGATGTGGGATATGGCAAAACAGAGGTGGCCGTGCGTGCAATTATGAAATGTGTCTTAGACGGGTATCAGGCGGCCGTCTTGGTGCCCACCACCGTGCTGGCGCAGCAACATTATACGTCTATGGTGGCGCGGTTTCGCAACTATCCCGTGAAAGTGGATGTGGTGAGCCGGTTCCGCACGCCGGCCCAGATAAAAGCGACATTGGCCCAGGTGCGGGCGGGTAGTCTGGATGTCCTCATTGGAACCCACCGTCTGTTACAAAAAGATGTCCAGTTTCAAAAGCTGGGTTTGCTGGTGGTAGACGAGGAGCAGCGGTTTGGTGTTTCCCACAAAGAACGGCTGAAGGAGATGGCCAAACGAGTGGATGCACTGACCCTGACGGCAACACCCATCCCCCGCACCCTCAATATGGCGCTTTCGGGGATACGGGATATGAGTACCATTGAGGAGCCGCCGCGGAACCGGCAGCCGGTACAAACATATGTTTTAGAACACAACTGGAGCGTGCTGGCCGATGCCATGCGCCGAGAACTGGACCGAAATGGACAGGTGTACTATCTTCACAATCGAGTGGAAACCATCGAGCGGACGGCATCTTATATCGCCGGTATGTTTCCGGAAATAACGGTGGGTGTCGCCCACGGACAAATGGGGGCGGATGCGCTGGACCAGGTGATGGGCCGCATGAGTGAAGTGGAAATTCAAGTCTTAGTCTGCACCGCCATCATCGAAACAGGTATTGATATTCCAAATGTGAATACATTAATTATTGAAGATGCAGACCGATTGGGATTGGCGCAATTGCATCAGATCAGGGGACGTGTGGGTCGGTCACCCCGTAGGGCATATGCATATATGACCTACCGCCAGGGGAAAATTCTGACGGAAGTGGCAACCAAGCGGTTGTCCGCCATCCGTGAATTTGCTGCCTTTGGTTCGGGCTTTAAAATCGCAATGCGGGACTTGGAAATCCGCGGTGCCGGCAATTTGCTGGGGCCGGAGCAATCTGGGTATATGGTGACGGTGGGATATGATATGTATCTCAAATTATTGGAAGAAGCGGTATTGGAGGAAAAAGGAGGGACGCCTGTGCAGAAAACAGAATGTTCTGCCGATCTGGCGGTGTCCTCTCATATTCCAGAGTCTTATGTCCCGTCACCAGAGCAGAGGATGGATCTTTACCGCCGTATCGCATCCATTCGCAGTGAGGAGGATGGAGATGACGTAGTGGACGAGTTGCTGGATCGATATGGCGATCCGCCTCCGGGTGTCATGGCGCTGATTTCCGTTGCGTTGCTGCGTACGGAAGCGGGCCAAGCGGGGATTTCTGACATTGTGCAGAAAGGGGACCATTTGAATTTCCTATTGCGGACGTTGGATTTGCAAAAGGTGTCTGCTCTCTGCGCGAAGCCAATCTACAAAGGACTGCTTTTGTTTTCTGCGGGAGAAAAGCCATATCTCTCTTTGCGGATCAAAAAAGGGGAAGACGTTTTAAAACTGGCGAAAAAGTTGGTGGCAGAATACAGTAAAGCAGAAAGATCCGAACAATAGCGTTGTATTTGCGCCTAAAAAATGGTACAATGCATGTGTTGTTCTGGATACACGCCGAAAAGGAGAAAGTAATGAAAATTTGGAAAAAAGGCTGCAGCGCACTTTTAGTGATTTGTTTTTTGGTGGGTGGTCTGACGGGGTGTACATCGCTGTTTCGCTCTGACACGGGCGCGAGAGAAGATGTAATCTTGCAAGCCACGGGTGTTCCTAAAGATACCGTTGTGATGACGGTAAATGGCACAGACATTACAGCGGAAACGTATTGTTATTGGCTCATCAGCAGTGTTAATTATTTAAGCCAGCAGCAGTATAACTCTGGCGACGTGGTGTGGAGCGACACCGTTGAGGACAAGTCGGTATCAGACTACGTCAGAGATGACGCAGTGGAAACGGTGGCCCTTTATCAGATCGTGGAAGAAAATGCACAAAAAAATGGCTGCACACTGACAGAGGCGTCTCAGGCAGAACTGAATGAGTTTAGAACGTACTATATTGAGTATTTCGGGAGTGGAGACGAAACGGCCTATTTAGAAGAACTTCGTTTGCAGGGGCTTTCTGAAAAAACGTTTTTACACTTTGCAGAAGTAGGATTTTTGCATACAGCGCTTTTTGAAAAGCTATATGGGGAAGGCTCCGAAAACGAGCCGTCCCGTGAAGAGCTGCAGGCGTATGCCGACCAGTATGTGCAGGATCAAGGCTATGAAAGTTTATCAGACTTCTTAGAACAGACCGGGTATATGTACGCCAAGCATATTTTGATTAAGACAACCGATGACGAAGGCAATGCGTTGCCGGACCAAAAAAAGGCTGAGAAAAAGAAGCAAGCGGAAGAGCTCTTGGCCAAGCTGCGGGCAAGTGAAACCCCCTTGCCTTTGTTTGATGAACTGATGAACAAATACAGCGAAGACACTGGCCTTGCTCAGTATCCGAACGGCTATGTGTTTGGTGCCGGCGAGATGGTGGAAGCGTTTGAAACAGCCACGAAGGCGTTGGGCGAAAACGAGATCAGCGGCATTGTGGAAAGCGAGCACGGGTATCATATCATTTTGCGCCGTGCGAATCTGGAT
>JAQWCP010000277.1 GCA_028705905.1 Oscillospiraceae bacterium | reverse complement strand
CTTATGCGTTAAAATACACTCAAAGAAAAGGAAATGGTGATGGGATAATCATTCCTTTTTATATCATCTTTAGTTCAAGCCCACTTTGATTTTGCTGGCCGCTACTCAAATCCTCGTTCCAATCCTTTTCCTGTGAGACCAAGCGGTTGCACTGATAGCCTCTTTCCGCAAGCTGATTTTTCAGCCGCTCCGACGCTTTGTGTCCCGCTTCATCGTTATCAAGGCACAGCGACACCTCATTGATCTGCGGGTTCAGCTCCAGCATTTTCATCATCGCTTGACCACCCACGCCGCAAAGAGCCACATAGCTGTGATCCTGCCAACTCTGCGGGTGAAGTGAAACGAAGGACAGCAGATCGATGGGTGCCTCAAACACATAGAGCTGATTACTTTTTCCTGTGTGATGAAAGCTGTAGGCGGGATGGCAGCCATCCACATTTCCTTTGAAAGCCTTGCCTTCGGTGTAAAGACCGCGCTTGTGGGCATGGCGGGCAACGCCGTTTTCATCCTGCCCCACAAACACGGCATTGTGATATTCTTTGGTGCCGTCCTTGGATTTTTCGCAGCTTTCATAAATCAGCTTTTGCTTTGCAAAAAAGCTGACCACCTCACGGTCAATGTGCCGTGTTTTCACAAGATAGGCGTAGGCACGGCGCATATCGGTGTGGGCGGCAGGCAAAGCAAACGGCTTTTTCGGTTCCTGCTTTTGCGGGAGGGCTGGCTGGTAGGTTCGCCCTTGCTCGCCGCCCAGTAGCATGGTGACAGCCTCAGGGAATGAGAGGTCATAAAAGCGGCGCACAAAGTCGATGGCATAGCCGCCTTTTTCCACGGCATGGTCGTACCACTCATTGCCGTGAACGGTAATGCTGTGATCCGAGCTAAGCCGCTTTTCTCTGCCGCTGGCAATGAGCTTTTCGCCCTGTCTGCTTAAAAAGTCAGCGAGGTCAACATTGTTGGCACGATATTTCTGCTCGTCTGTAAAATGTACATAGGTTCCCATTGCGACCTCCTTCAACTGTTTCGGTTACCCTTGCGATGAAAAAGCGCCGCCCTTTTGAGTGGGCGGCGCTGATGCGGCAATGCTTTTTCCTTGGGCGGCAGTGGCTTTACAATCTGTTTTTTCTGTTTCATGGAATTCCTCCAATTCTTAAAGTGTGTGCATGGTCTGTTCGTGGTCATCTCTGGCGTGACCCTGCACCTGTTTTTTGTCACGGATTTTCTGCATGAGCTTGCGATCCACCTGTGGGTTTGGCGGCATCCGTGCTGGTGCGGTGTCCCCGATAATGCGGCTCATGTGGTGGAGCAGCCGGGTGGCTGCCAGCATCACAGACGGGTCTTTGAATTCATTGATGTGGTCAATGAAAAACTGCGCATAAATATTGCCCTGTGCTGCTGCCAGTGTGAACCATCTGGCGGCAGTTTCTTTATCTCTCGGCACATCCTTGCCCATCAGATAAAGCTTGCCGAGGGTGTACTGCGCATACTGATTTTCTTGTTCGGCGGCAGATGTAAGATAGTGAATTGCCGTGTCTACATCCTTTGGCGCATCTTCGCCGGTGAGATAAATCTTGCCAAGCCGATACTGCGCAAATTGGTTTTGCTGCATAGCGGCTCTTTTCAAAAAGGAGATTGCCTTTTCCGCATCCTTGGGAACAGCCTCGCCCTTGAGGTAGAGAACGCCGAGGGCATACTCCGCAAACTGATTTTTATTCTCTGCGGCAAAATGCAGCCAGTGCAGTGCCTGCTCCACATCCTTCAGCACACCCTCGCCGCCAAGATAGAGCTTGCCAAGACGGTATGCGGCGAACTCGTTATCCTGCGCGGCGGCCAGCTTATAAAGCCGCACCGCCTGTGCAACATTTTGTGGGATGTGCTGACCTTTTTCATAGAGCTTGCCGAGAAAATATTGTGCATAGGGGTTTTCGGATTCCACCGCCTGTTCTAAGAACACCAGTGCCTTTTGTACATTCTGCGGCGTGGCGGTATCGTCGGAGAGAATGAGCTTGGCAAGCTGGTAGCAGGCAAAGGGGTTGCCCACGGTTGCGGCTTTCTCAAAGTATTCCTTTGCCGCAACTTCATCCTTTTCTGTGCCGACGCCGTTTAGCAGCATCCAGCCCAAACGGTACTGGAGCTTATCGTCATGGCTCTGCGCTTCCAATGCAGTGAATCCCACAAAGGCTTCTGCGAAGAGGCTGTCGGAATCCGCTTTGCTTTTTGCGCACCCAATTCCGTCACGGAGCATTTTGCCAAGTTCAAAGCTGGCATAGGGAAAGCTCTGATTTGCCGAGCGGGTGTAGAGGTCAAAGGCGGTTTCGTGGCTCTGCTCCACGCCCTTGCCGTGGTAGTAAAGACCGCCGAGGGAATATTCGGCGTACTTGTATTTTTCGTTTGCTGACAGGGTGAGCCAGTGCGCGGCGGTTTCATAATTCTGTTCGGTGCCAAGCCCCGCCG
This sequence comes from Oscillospiraceae bacterium, assembly GCA_028705905.1. GTDB lineage: Bacteria > Bacillota > Clostridia > Oscillospirales > Oscillospiraceae > RGIG529. The sequence goes on along the minus strand of JAQWCP010000277.1, from coordinate 715 downwards.
CATACATTTTGCCAATGCGATATTCGGTGTATTTCCAAGGCTCAGCCGCTTCGGCCGCATGGAAAACAGCGAGGGCTTTTGCGTACCATTCATAGGCAGCATCGGCATCCGCTTCACCGCCAAGGCCGTCAGCGGACATTCTGCCAAGGTCACACATGGCGAGAGGATTATTCTGCTGTGCTTCTGAAAGCAGCAACTCACGGGCTTTTGCAAAATTTTGAGCTACGCCATGGTTCTCATCGCCATGCAGATATTGCTTTGCCAATTTGTATTCATCTGTCCACCAGTTGGGGTGCTTGCTTTTGCCGCCGAGCAGCCGACCGTTGGCATTCTGCTGCCGGGGTGCATATTCCGGTTCGGCAGGATCATCCTCTGTGGGCGGCGAGGGTGCATTGTCATCAGCGGCAGGTTCGGGCAGCGTAGTATCAACCACATTCGGTTCTTCAAAAATAAACGCGCCGTCTGCAAGCTGCATGGCCTCCTTGATGACCGTGTTGCGAATAGATTTGAAGTCCTCGCATTTAGAAAGCGGGAGTTGCTCAGAGGGCTGGTCACTGTAAAACTGATTGATTTGTCCTTTGCATTCCTGCCACAGACGATAGGCTTCCGCCACACGCTCATCCAGAGCCAGTTCGTCCACGATTTCATCCACCACATTTTTTAACTCGGCGTTCAGATAGCCATATTGTTTTCTGCCGGTGGTGTGCTGTAGGCG
>JAQWCP010000276.1 GCA_028705905.1 Oscillospiraceae bacterium | reverse complement strand
TTCCGCAAAATTGTTGGGGTTATCAAAGAAGGAATATACTCTGCCCGGGATGCCCCGGTTCAGCTCCAGCGTGTAGTCCACCTGTGAAGCCACAACCTCCACACCCACCATCCGCTGATAGCACCCATACAGGGCGCAAAGGGTAAGCCCCACAAGCAAAATTCCCAGCAAACACTTCAGCTGCCGCCGGGTGCTCACGGCGCTGGAGAGCAGCAAGACAGTCAGCAGGCAGGTGAGGTGGAACAGGAAAAACCGCAAGCTCAGCCCAAAGTGCATGGAGCAAACAAGCCCCAGCAGCAGCAGCACCGCATAGACGGCAAAGTAGAAAGAGAACCCCTCCCCGTCCAGCCGCCGCCCCGTCCCCCGCCGGCCTGCGGCGGCCAGGAAAAACAGCAATGTGATCAGTACGATGCCCAAAAAGCCATACAAGTTGTTCCACTGGGCGTGGGGAACCACCAGCATCAGGGCAAACAGCAAAGCCAGCATGGCCCAGGTTCGCCGCCCCAGAATCCGGAGGAAACGGACAAAAAAGCTCTGCCGCACCGCCCGTTTTCGCCAAAACCAGTCAAAAAGCGCCCCCGGCGCGTCCAAAACCTTGCACACCAGCCGGTAGAACCGGCTGTCCGGATACGCCCTTGTCAGGGCGCCGTCCCGCCGAAGGGCCGCAAGCACCCGGCTTCCCCTGCCGGCGTTTGCCAGGGCAACGCAAAGCCGGGAGACACCCCGGTGAAACCCGCTTGCCAAATATGCCTCTTGCAGCCAGCACCAAAACAGCAAAAAACGGCGCAGGAAGAAGCTGCTGGAAAAGATGGTCTCTCTCACCCGTTCATCCCTCCTTCTCCGGCGTCCCTGTGGCCCGGCGGGCCCCAAGCCCCCGGGGCGGGGGGCCGCCCAGCCGCCCGTTTTGCATGACAGATTCATACAGCCCATAGGTGTCGCCCACCATGCGGTCCATGTGGAACCGGGTTTGCACCGCTTTCAGCGCCCCCCTGCGAAATACCTCTGCATCCTCGGGGTGTTCCAGCATCTTTTTGAGCGCAAAAGCCAGATCCGCCGGGTTGTCATATTCCACCAGCAGGCCGCAACGGGTCTCGTCGTTGACGATGTCCCCATTGCCCCCCATGTTGGTGACCACCACAGGCAGGCCGCAGGCCAGCGCCTCGATGATGAGAAAGCTGAGGGCCTCGTGCCGGGAGGCGTTGACATACAGGTCGCTGCCGTGGAGCAAATCCCCAATGTCCTTCCGAAACCCCAAGAACGTGACCAGATCCTCCAGCCCGTACCGCTGCACCTGCTCTTGGAACCCATCCATCAGCGGGCCGTCACCGGCCAACGCCAGAGGAAAGGGCCGCTCCACCTGGTCCTTGAGCAGGCGGATTCCTTCGATGAGAAAGGCATGCCCCTTGTCCTCCGCAAACCGGGAGGCGCAGAGCATGACATAAGTGTCCTCCCCCACGCCCAGCTCCTGCCGCAAGGCAGAAGGCCGGGCCTTGTTTGCAGCCCACATATCCGGGTCCACCCCGTTGAACACCACCATGATGTTTGGCCCATCCAGCCCGTTTTGGATGAGCTGCTCTTTCCCCGCGGTACACACGGCGATGACGCCGTCCTGCCGCGGGGCCATAATCCGATTGGACATTCTGGTATACCAGTTGTTTGCCTGAATAAAGTGGCTGGTGTAAACCACCTTTACATCCGGGTTCCAGCGCTTGGACAACATGGCGATATAGTTCTCCCGCAGATATTGGGCGTGGATCACGTCGATCTTCCACTCCCGGCAGAGATCCGCAAGGGCGCGGGCCGCCTGCTTGTCAAACCGGCCCTTCATCTCCAGGCGTCTCGTCGGAACGCCCATCTGCCCCATCCGCTCAACCAGCAGCCCCTCTATATTGTAAACAAAAAACGGCTCTATCCGCCCATCGTTTTTCAATGTGCGCACCAGTGTCTCTACGTATCGCTCTGTGCCCGCCTTCCCGGCGAAATTCAAAAGATATAGGACGCGCAACGGGTTCACTCCTTCCAGCGAAGGGCCGCATGCTGTGCGCATGCGGCCCCCGCGCGTACTTTGCCGGCGGCCCGCCGGTTTTTATCGATATTGCATCAGCGTCTTGGCCATGTCTACCCGCTCCCAGGGCAGATCCAGCTCCGGCCGGCCGAAATGGCCATAGGCAGCCGTCTGCTCATAAATGGGCCGGCGCAGATCCAGGTAGGAGATAATTTTTAAAGGCCGCAGGTCAAAATGCTTCTCCACGATCTCGGCCAGTTGCCCGTCCGGCAGCACCCCTGTGCCCCAGGTTTCCACCAAAATGGACACCGGCCGGGCCACGCCGATGGCATAGGCCAGCTCGATCTGGCACTTTTTGCAAAGCCCCGCCGCCACTAGATTTTTGGCGGCGTATCGAGCCATATAGGCAGCGGACCGGTCCACCTTTGTGGGGTCCTTGCCCGAGAAACAGCCGCCGCCATGGCTGGCAGCGCCGCCATAGGTGTCGGCAATGATCTTTCGCCCTGTGAGACCCGAATCCCCCACCGGGCCGCCCACCACGAACCGCCCTGTGGGATTGACATAAATCTTCGTCTTCTCGTCCAGATAATGGCCCGGGATTGCCGGACGGATCACCGTCTCGATGATGGCTTCCCGCAGCTCTTTCAGCTCCACGCTCGGGTCGTGCTGGGTGGAAACCACAATGGCGGGGCAGCGCGCAACCTTGCCGTCCTCCCCATATTCCACCGTCACCTGGCTTTTGCCGTCCGGCCGCAAAAAGGATAATGTTCCGTCTTTCCGCACCTGGGCCAACCGCTTGGTAAGCTGGTGGGCCATGGTGATGGGGGCGGGCATCAGCTCCTCTGTCTCGTCGCAGGCGTAGCCGAACATCATCCCCTGGTCGCCCGCGCCGATCAAATCGGCCTCGTCCCCAGAACACGCCTTATATTCAAACGAACGATCCACGCCCATGGCGATGTCCTGGCTCTGCTCGTCGATGGCGGTCATCACCGCACAGCCCTTGGCGTCAAACCCATATTCCGGGTTGGTATAGCCGATGCGCTCCACCGTTTTCCGGGCAATGGAGGGGATGTCCACATAGCAGTCTGTGGAAATTTCGCCCATCACAAAAATCATCCCCGTGGTGGTCACCGTCTCGCAGGCCACCCGCGCATTGGGGTCTTTTG
>JAQWCP010000275.1 GCA_028705905.1 Oscillospiraceae bacterium | reverse complement strand
ATAATCGCTGAGATACTGCTATAATAATATAGCAGTCTTTGCGGGTATGGTGAAATTGGCAAACACGCATGATTCAGGTTCATGTGTCGCGAGACTTGCAGGTTCAAGTCCTGTTACCCGCACCAAAACAAAATGGCGAAAAAGATGTCATCGGCATTTCTGCCGATGACATCGCCATTTATAGGACTTTTTAGGCAGAGATACCCCCGTTCAAAAACGCATCGTTTTTGGGGATATCATCTGCCTTTTTTATTGCCTTCGGTGTATTCAAACTTTCATCTTCCCATTTCCCTGCAAAAATCAAGAAATACAATTAAAAAAGTGAACGCAAAGAGCGGTCGAATTTGAGGAAACACTTCTCGATTTGACTGCTCTTTTTTTGTTTACGGAAAGGTGAAGAAATGACAATACGCTTCAAACGCAACCGTTCTCCCGCTTGCTATTACGAAATGCCGCCAAGCGAATTTCAAAAGCCGGAGCCAGCGCGACATCCTCGCGGCCCATATGAAAGCTGTGGCAAATGCCCCTATGCCTCCCACGGCTTTATTTGCCACTCCTCCCCCGGAGACTGCCTCAGAACCGATATGGAAAAAATCAACCGCAGACAAAAAGCGAATCGTTCAGAAACGCTGCATACAAAATAAAGGAGGGCACCAATGCAATCTCGAGCAGTTTTAAGCAATGCACAGCACCCCGAATATGGTGTAGTCACCATACCATTCCCGATTCCGGCAGAGCAGTATGATGAGATCATCGAAATGCTGGGAGCGTTAGAAATCGGCGACCCGCTGAAGCGTGATTGCCATGTGGACAATATCTCCGAGGACTGGCCGGTTCTCAAGCGGCTGGAAAATGCCGCTGTGAATGTCGATGAGCTGGACTATCTCGCCAAACGGCTTGACAGCTTTTCTGTGGGAGAAGATGACCAGTTCCAAGGTATGGCCGCAAAGCTGGGCATCACCGATATGACAGATCTCATCAACCTTACTTTCTGCTGCCAGCAGGCCACCGTCATTGCAGACTTTTCCGATTTGGATAAGGTCGGGCATGACCATGCTATGAATCTAAACGGCGGCGCAATGGCAATGGATGCATACAAAAATTTGGATGGCCGAAAAGCAGCGCTGAAGCTGATCAAACAGGAAGCAGGAACCATCACCCCCTATGGTGTGGTCTACGATAACGGTATGAAGCTGGAGCAACTCTATACCGGGCAAAACTTCCCGGCATATTTCTATGATGATTTTACACTGGCACTGGAAATCCGTCCCCGCAATGCGCCTGAAGAAGAACCCGGCGCATTTCTTTTCTTGCCCATGACACAGCTCCAAATCGACCGTGCCATGCAGCGTTCCGGCATCGACTCCTGTGAAAATATGTGTATGCGTTTTGTGGAAAGCCGCCTTCCTGACGAAGTAGATATCGTTTTGGACATGGAACACGAAAGCCTGTCTGCCTTGAATCAGATGGCGATAGCCATTGCCGACCTCGCCCCCGCTGACAAGGAAAAGCTTGGCGCAGTGGTTTCGGTTGCAGCGCCGGAGGATGCGTTTCATGTGATGCAACTTACTAAAAATCTGGATTTTTTTGATTTCATTCCCGCGGCAAAAACAGCGGAAGATTACGGGCGATATATGATCCAAAAATCCGAGCATTTTGAGTATGACGAAAACCTTGCGGATTACTACGATTATGAAAAATATGGCCGTGCGCGCATGGCGCAAGAAAGCGGCTGGTTTGTGGATCGCGGGTACATTTCCTATCACGGCACATTGAGTATGGAGGAACTCATGATGGAGAACCCCGCAGAGCAGGTGCAGGCAGACTTCCAGATGGGAGGACTTGAATGATAGCTATCCCGCCGCCGATGTGGTATGTTGTGTAGCTATAAAATGAAGGAGATGATGACCTATGGGCAAAAATGTCAGAGAAGAAGAATTTGAACACATTGAATTATTCGGAAAACCTGCACTGTTTTCCAATCACCGCATTGACCGTGACACCGTGCCGGAGGGCTTTTATCTCTATGACCTGCGCGGCAGCGACAATGACCCAGGCAGGCCCATCACCATGGAAAACCGTGTAGCAGTGAACCATGCGGGAGCTGTACTAACCGCCGAGCCGGTAAAATTCCAGAAAGAAAAAGACTACCGAAGAATCAGCGGAAAGATAAACTTTCTTGGAGAGCAGCTCAGCCTTGCACAGTTTTGTGAAAAGCACGATTTGACCCTTTCGCCCGATCCTCGAAAATACATCCTGCGTCCCGCCACGGAAAACGAGGTGGGACTTTTTTATTCGGCATCATCTGAAAAAGATGCACAGCTTGCAACGGTTGGGCATCTGCGGCAGGATTTTGGAAGCGGCGATGAATTCCATAGCACATGGTGGCCGCACAATGAAGATGCTTTCAACACAGTAGATTTCAAGACTGAATTTGATGCCGTGGTCAATGAGCTGCGAAAATATGGCCCACTGAAAAGACTCAGTGAGATGAGCTCCTTTTGCTATGCGCACGGCGGCGCACTCAACGAGGAATCCTTTGGATATATCACCGAGTCTGAGCGGTATCGCTACGCGGTGCGTTGCACGCCCATGCGCGGGAATTACAACTGCTACATTTATTCCTACGATAAACACCAGCAGGAGCTGAATATGAAAGCGGCAGAAAAGCCGATCATCGGCACAGTGTCCTTTGCCAGCGGCGAAACGCTGGCCTATACCGATCACGATATTTTTGTGCAGGTCATCAAGAATGAGCTGCCCTACAAAGGAACCTCCGGCTTTCAGTATGAGGTGCTGACCGATGATCCCGTCGTCCGCAAAGCGGTGGACGATGTACTCTATGATATGTTTGGCGAGGATAATCCCCGACCACTTGAAGATTACGGTTTGACCGAGCAAGGCCGCAAGGCACTGCGGGATGCCGAAAACCCCAATCTGCCACATAAGTATGACTGGTTCGTGGTGGAAAATTTCGGCTGCGAGGGCGAGGTTCGTCATGATTTTGAGTCACTCACCGGCGCAATCGACAAATTCAATGGTCTTGCCAGCGAAGAAAAACGCCTGTGCATCACCAAGGACGATGTTTCCACCATCTATCTGGCAATTGCCCACGCCGGAGAAATCCAGTTGGAAGATGGCTGGCAGGACAATCCCCGGTTTGCGACAGATCCCACAATCGA
>JAQWCP010000274.1 GCA_028705905.1 Oscillospiraceae bacterium | reverse complement strand
CCCCCATGCGGGATAGCCGAGATCGCTCACTTCCAAGAACATAGCGAGAGGCAGATTCTTGTGCGTAAGCGACACCATGCGCCGCCTTAACAGGCCACTGGTCTGCTCATCATAAAGTGCCGCTTCGGTGGCAGTGGTTGCAAACATATTCCCCTCAAATTTGTAGTACGCGAGCGGCTCCAAAAGAATTTTATACTCACCGCCGATGAGAACGTCATAATTCATGCCTGTAATTTCCGCGATACGCTTAACCACGTATTCCGAACAGAAGTATTTCTTTATGGCCTCAATATTGTTGCTGCCGTTGGTGCTGATGATACGTGGCATGGTTTGAGCGGGCTTAACGGCAGTGTAACTACCCTTCATAGGGGTAAGGCTGGTTCCGTTGTTATATTGCAGCTTACTAACCCTTCCAAAGTGGTATATTCCTTCCGAGGGAGCCTTATTGGTAAAATCAAAAGGTGTGGTTACCACCGCATGGTCGCTTGCACGAACCACAGTGACACGCACACCTTCGTTGCCGGGACTCCATGAGTTGGTGCTGGTTCCCTGACCCATCCCGCCACCGCCGCCGTCGATGTTACCGCTACCGCCAGTATCGGCAAAGGCAGTCATCGGGCAGAGCATACACAAAATGAGGAACAGCGGCAGGGCCCGTAGAAGTATTTTTTTCATCCTAACCTCCTGTTTCTGCAAATGAAAAAGGCACGGTATCTTTCAACCGTGCCATAGGGTATATTCTAATTTAGTCCATGATGCCAACCTGCTTATTAATATCCCCGTCGCCATCTACTTCGATCACTGTGTTCGCACCGCCATCCGGCACATTATCAAAGCCGGGGATGCTGTTTCCGCCGCTGGGTTTCGAAGTTGATTCCGACTTCGGTGTTTCCTTGGGCTGCTCCACCTCGTCATGGTCGACAGCAGTGGGAGGTTCGGTGACCTTTTCGCCGTTAGGCTTTTGCGTAGGGTCTTGGAGCTGTTCCTCGGTATATTCCGGCTTGCTTACATTGCCCTGAATGGTCTGCTCGGTTCCGCTGGAAACCGCACCGTTGTCAGTGCTTGTGGGCTGAGTGGTATCAGGCGGGGTCACAGTGACCTCTTTTTCTTTTTCTGTGCGGTCCGGTTCGGGCGGGTCTACCGTCACATCACTCACCTCGGAGCTTTGGGAAGGAAGTGGATCGTCCACCGGCTCTGGTGTCTGGAACCGCTGCCCGATCAGCACCACCAGCACTGCGCAGAGGGCGAGGCCACCGGCGACAGCCAGCCATTTCTTCATTTTCGGATTCATATTTTTCATAAGAGCATCCTCCTATTTACCATATTTTGATAAGCCTCTTGTTATTTCACACCCTACCATGAAGTTTTCAAAAAGTCTATCCATATTATAAAAAATTTTTTGAAACCAGTCAAAATCTCGGCGTGTATCCGGCGGTGGTCTTGACCTTGATCGTCATGGGCGGAAGCAGCTTCCCCCCAAAGGATACGGGCACCTCCAGCATGATGGTGCTGTCTGCCTCAAAGCGGTCGGAAGCCCTATCGCCTGACGCAAAGGGAGCGTTTCGGATATCCACGTCCAGATTCCAAACCTTAAATTCCAGCTTGCCGTCCGGGGTGCGCTTTTCATGGTAGCCATTGCTGTAGTCAAGTCCAAGGATGCCATCCAGCCGGTCATAGATATCGCCGTAATCGAGGCTTTCCTCAAAATCCCCGGCATAGGGCTGGTAAGCGCCGGAATAGCCCTCACGCACACCGTGGTACACATCATCGTAATTCTCCACCACCGTGGAGATGACAGCGGCCTGCACCGCATCCCGAACACCCTGCGCTATGATCATCAGCCTGAAATATTCCGAAATGCCAGTGAAGATCATGACCAGCGACAGGGTGATTGCGATGATCAGCGGAAAGCCCGCGCCGCATTTTCCTCGTAGGATTTGCTTGATTTTATCCGTCATTTCCAGTAGACCTCGCTCTTTCCCGCCGCGTCTGCTCTCAGCGTAATGGGGAACGAGCCGAAGCCGCCGAACAGCCCGATATTGGTCTGGTAGGTAACCGTTACCGTGACTTCCTCATTGAGCTGGATTCTGCCGGTTTCAGACCATTCCACATTGGGAGAAAGCCCGGTCTTTTCCCGCAGGAGCTGCTCCCGGCGGCTGGTTTCGCTGCCCACCTGTCCGGCAATTTCCGCCTCCCGGATAAGCTCTGTGGCAAAGGTGTCCAGTTGCTGTTTTTGAATGTAGACGGGGAACACCTTCACGGCAAGGGCAATGACCAGCATGGCGCACAGCACCAGCACCGCCACATCAATGTATCCCTCGCCACGTTTGCCTCTCAGGATTTTTAGCACATGGTCACCCCCTGCTCAAAGGGTCCCTGCTCCTGCCTCGGTTCAGGATTGTGATCACTTAACACGCGCCACGCGCCCTTGCTGAAATCGGCGGTGCAGATTTCCTGCTCCAGCAGTTCCTCCGCAGGAACATCTCTGGCAAATTCAGCGCTGCCGGGATTTCCTTTCACGCTGTGGCCCGACAGCAGAAGCTGTGCGGTTTCGGGTGTGAGATACACATACCCGCCGGGCGTCATCATATCAAACGATGCGTCCGGATGCGCTTCAATAAATTCCCGCAGGGTGATTCTCACGTCCTCCGCAGAAACAGGCGCATACTCCGGGTCAAGGGTATACTCTGATTCCGATTCGCCCTTGTCCCACAGTGTCCAGAGCGCATGGGTGAGCTCCTCGCTGAAATCAACGTTCTGTTCGGATATCCACTGATCCGCTACTACCTCCAGCGGGTTTTCAAAGCGGAGCAGATACTCCATATATTCGGCGGAATAGCTGCCTTCGGACAGCTCTTTATACACAAACTGCGCAGCGGCAATCTCGCTTGCCAGATCCACCAGCTCGGAGGCCGGTTTCTGCCGCCACTCCTTTTGATACCGCGCCATTCCGCTGTCCAGCTTTTTGCGCAGAAGCGTCATCATTTCCTGTTCTGTCATTTGGCTTACACCTCCCTTAGAACATCCCGGAAAGGGATGTGATGATTTCATAGACAATAACCGCCATATACGTCATGAGAAAGCACATGAGCATGGCAAAGGAAAACACCCGGATTTTCGGCGGGATCTTCATGGCCTGCGCTTTCAGCCGCTGAAGCTCCAGCTGCTTCATGTCGTGGGCCAGCATCTGAAAATAC
>JAQWCP010000273.1 GCA_028705905.1 Oscillospiraceae bacterium | reverse complement strand
CAGCGGTGCCATCACCGAAATTTTTAACGGCTTGGTTAGAAAGCTCACCGGGGACGGCGGCATCGACTTTACCGCCATCGGTAGAACCCTCCTGCTACTTTTGGGACTTTATGTTCTCTCGACGGTCTTTTCCTTTGTTCAAGGATATATCATGTCCGGTATCGCACAGAAGGTCAGCTACCGAATGCGGCGAGAAATTTCGAAGAAAATCGACCGGATGCCCCTTGCGTATTTTGAGTCCCGGACCGTGGGCGAGGTGCTCTCCCGGATTACCAATGACGTGGATACGATGGGGCAGAGTCTCAACCAGAGCATCACCCAGCTCATTACCAGTGTGGCCACTGTCATCGGCGTTCTTATTATGATGCTTACGATAAGCCCGCTGATGACCTTGATTGCTCTTGTGATTTTACCCATCTCCGTAGGGCTGATCAGCGTGGTAGTCAAGCATTCTCAAAAATATTTCAAAGCCCAGCAGGCAAATCTGGGCGTCATCAACGGCCAGGTAGAAGAGACGTATTCCGGCCACACGGTGATCAAAGCATTCGACCGGGAAGAGGATGTGATTACGGAATTTGAAGAGACCAACGACAAACTGTACAGCTCGGCGTGGAAGTCTCAATTTCTTTCCGGCCTGATGCACCCAGTAATGGTCTTTGTAGGCAATTTGGGTTATGTCGGTGTGGCAGTTTTGGGCAGTTGGCTTGCCATTGCGGGGGCCATTACCGTAGGTGATATTCAAGCGTTTATCCAGTATGTACGCAGCTTCACCCAGCCGCTCAATCAGATTGCCCAGGTAACCAATTTGCTCCAGTCTATGGCTGCTGCTGCGGAACGGGTCTTTGAGTTTTTAGAAGAGCCGGAAGAAATTCAGGAAGTGGAACACCCCGTCCCGGCAGATACCATCACGGGGCAAGTGACATTCTCGCACGTGCGTTTTGGCTATTTAAAGGACCAGCCAGTCATCAAGGACTTTAGCTGTGAGGTGGAAAAGGGAAAGATGGTGGCCATCGTGGGCCCCACCGGCGCAGGGAAAACAACCATTGTCAAGCTTTTGATGCGATTTTACGACGTGGATGGCGGATCAATTACATTAGACGGTCACGATTTGCGAGAGTTTGACCGGCGGGATTTGCGCAGCGGATTTGGCATGGTATTACAGGATACTTGGCTTTTTCATGGTACGATTATGGAAAACATCCGGTACGGCCGTTTAGATGCCACGGATGAAGAAGTGATGGAAGCGGCCAAAGCCGCCAAAGCTCATCACTTCATCCAAGCACTCCCCGGCGGGTACCAGATGGAGCTGGCAGAAGAGGCCAATGTCTCCCTAGGGCAGCGACAGCTTCTTACCATTGCACGGGCCATTTTGGCGGACAACAAAATATTAATTTTGGATGAAGCCACCAGTTCTGTAGACACCCGCACCGAGGCCCAGATTCAAGAGGCCATGCGAAACTTGATGCGGGGGCGCACCAGCTTCGTCATTGCCCATCGGCTCTCCACCATTCTGAACGCGGATTTGATTTTGGTTATGCGGGATGGCGACATCGTGGAGCAGGGCACCCACCAAAGCCTGCTGCGGCAGAATGGGTTTTATGCTCAATTGTATCAATCTCAGTTTGAGGAAGTGTCGTAAAGAGGGTTCCGCTTTCTGGGGGAGAAGTTCTACCTCTCCCCCAGAAAGCAAACAGAAAAAGAAAAAAAGCGCCCCCTCAAAAAAGAGGGGGGCGCAAAATAGACAGAGTGAGGGCGCGCTTTACGCCTGCTCCTCCGTTGAGTTCGTCTGGAATTTGGTTTTATATCCTTCGATGGCACACCGGATGATTTCTTTGGCTTCTGGTGCGTCCAGCACTTCGTCTACTGCAGTCTCTTTCTTTTCTAGAGACTTATACACGGAGAAGAAATGGGACATTTCGTTATTTACATGGCTGGGCAAAGCAAAGATGCTGCGGTACCCATTATACGTGGGGTCGTCAAATGGGATGGCGATGATTTTTTCATCGGCCCTTCCGTTGTCCAGCATCTTAATGACGCCAATGGGGTAGCACTTTACCAAGGTCATGGGGTGAATTGACTCAGAGCAGAGTACCAGAACATCCAGAGGGTCATAATCATCTGCATAGGTAAGGGGGATAAAGCCATAATTTGCGGGGTAATGGGTGGAGGTGTACAAAATTCGATCCAAAATCAAAAGACCGGTACTTTTGTCCAGCTCGTACTTGTTTTTGCTGCCTTTGGGAATCTCAATGATCGCATCGAAGGACTCTGGGGTAATCCGCGCGGGATCTATGTCGTGCCAAATATTCAACGCTTGACTCTCCTTTTTCATTCACAGTTCATTCTCTTTCGTCCACCCATTACTGTATCATCGGGTCATGGGGAAGTCAATTTGGGAAACCATCTAATTTTAGACAACGATTTCATAACTTTTTGGTATTTTCTACGAAAACAAGGAGCGATGGGACGATTTTGGCTTTGTGGGGAAAAAGAAAGTCTCCAAAGGCCAGGAAGTGTGTAAAAAATAGTTGCAATTTACCTAAAATTGACGTATACTAGCTCTAGCTTTATTATCGATGGATGGGAGACCCGTTTTTATGCAGTACGAGAATCGGACGCATCTTGTATGTTCTCAGTTTTTCTTTATGAGCCGTTGCCAGTTTTTTGGCAACGGTAGATTTACTTGCATACAAGATGGAATGAATGGGTAAATTCTAGGTGTCGGAATGATTACATTAGTTGGCTCATTGGTTGCATCAACAATCAATGAGCCTGTTTTTTTATGAAAAAAGGAGTAGATGTTTTATGGTTATCGTTATGAAGCCTGGCGTCAGCGACGGAGACATTCAAAAGTTGGTGGTTCGTTTCCAAGATATGGGGATGGATGTGGGGATCACAAACGGTGTGGGCTGTAGCATTTTGGGCCTGGTGGGGGATACCACCCAGGTGGATATGGGAAAAATTGCCCTAAACCCCAATGTGGATCGGGTGATGCGGGTGCAGGAGCCCTATAAAAAGGCCAACCGGAAGTTCCACCCGGAACCCACCATCATTCAAGTGGGTAAGACCCAAGTGGGTGAAGGAGGAATGACCGTCATTGCCGGGCCATGCTCTGTGGAGTCTGCGGAACAGATTACCGGCGTTGCCAATGCAGTGAAGGTGTCCGGTGCGGCCATGCTGCGTGGGGGCGCATTTAAGCCACGCA
>JAQWCP010000272.1 GCA_028705905.1 Oscillospiraceae bacterium | reverse complement strand
AGATTTTACGCGGACGGATTGTCACGTTGTATGAGGAAGATCAGGATCTTTTGGAGGACGTGCTGATTGAAGTGCGCCAGGCCATTGAAATGGCAAATATTTATTCTTCCATTCTGTCTGGCATGATGGACGCATATGCGTCTGTCATTTCCAACAATCTAAACGTCATCATGAAAATCCTCACCAGCCTGACGATTTTGATTACCATCCCCAATATTGTATTTGGGTTTTATGGTATGAATGTAACGGGCTTGCCGTTCAGCGAGTGGTGGTGGTTCCCCATGCTGATTTCCTTGGGGCTCATTGCCGTTGTGGCGATTATCTTGAAATCAAAAGACCTATTTTGAAGAAAACAAAAGAGGCTGGAATTGCGTCTGTCATTCCAGCCTCTTTGTTATTTTATTCCTTATTTTCGCCCTCTTCTGGCTGTAGCAGTTCCGTCGCCATCTGCACGGCATCGAACACCTTGCTGTCACAATGGGCTTTTTTATCCCCCGTGTTTTTTGCAAGAAGCTCCCGGCAGGTGAGCGCGCCATTTTTTTCTTTGAATTTACGCAGGAGCGCCGTCGCTTTTTTCTCATCCACGCCGGCAAGGCCCAGCGCCATCAGCGCGCCGGTGACGGCACCGCAGGTGGAACCGTGTCGCATGCCGCTGCCAAAATTGGCAGCAAGCTTCAGAGCGGTCTCCTCGTCTAGCTGACATTCTTCGCAGAAGGGGAGAAGGGCAGCCTGGCAGCAATTGTAGTGTTGCGCCTTGTCGGCACGCAGTTGTTCGGCACGTTCTAGTTTGGTCATGGTAGTCTTCCTTTCTCGTTGGCTTTTTTATTATGTTATATTTAATTACGCCCTCCGTCTGTTCGGGCAAAGAGCGCATGAACCTGGGCTTTGAGGGCGCAGTGATTGGGGCTGGATAGGGATGGATCTTCCAGGAGCAGCTGGGAAGCTGCCCCTTGCGCCTCCTGCAAAAGAGCAAGATCGCAGGCCAGGTCCCCAATTTTGAGCTGGGGTAGGCCATGCTGGCGCATGCCAAAAAAATCCCCCGGCCCGCGCAGTTTCAAGTCCGCCTCCGCAATTTGGAAGCCGTCTCTCGTTTTACAAAGGGCTTTGAGCCGCGTCAGGGTTTCACCCGTCGGCTGGGGAGAGAGCAACACACAATATGATTTGTGTATGCCGCGACCCACCCGGCCTCGCAGCTGATGAAGCTGAGACAACCCAAACCGCTCTGCATTTTCCACCACCATCAAAGCGGCGTTTGGGACGTCTACGCCCACTTCGATTACAGTTGTGGAAACAAGAAGATCAATTTTGCCGGCCGCGAAAGCTTCCATTACCGCTTCTTTTTCTTTGGATGACATCCGCCCGTGGACGCAAGAGACCCGCAAATCTGGGAAGACGTTCTGTTGCAGTGTTTTTGTATAGCTATTCACGGCCTTTGCCTGGGCAAGACTGCTCTCGCCCTCTTCAATGATGGGACAGACAAAGTAGGCCTGCCGCCCTGCCGCAACCAGCTTTCGCACAAATTGATACAATCTGGCGCGTTTGTCTTCCCCAATCAAAAAGGTGTCCACCGGCTGCCGCGAAGGGGGCAGCTCGTCCAGAATGGAGATATCCAGATCGCCATATAAAATCAGGGCCAGGGTGCGGGGGATGGGCGTGGCGGAGAGAACCAGGATATGGGGCGCTTCCCCCTTTTCCGCCAGCAAGACCCGTTGATGGACGCCAAACCGATGCTGCTCGTCGGTGATGACAAGCCCAAGGCGGGGAAACGAGACGCCATCTGAAAGCAAGGCATGGGTGCCGATGAGAAGATCCAGTTCACCCGATTGCAGCGATTGTAAAACGGCCCGCTTTTCTCCCGCGCCCATGGAGCCGGTGAGAAGCCCCACGCGGATGCCGCAGGCAGCAAGCAGCGGGGCAAGGGTGTTTTGATGCTGACGAGCCAAAAGCTCTGTGGGCGCCATCAATGCGGCCTGCAAGCCGTTTTGCGCCGCCAGATAGATGGCGGCGGCGGCCACCATGGTTTTGCCGGAGCCTACGTCGCCCTGCACCAGACGGTTCATAGGGCGGCCGGCCCCGCAGTCAGCGGTGATTTCGGAGATGACCCGCCGCTGGGCGGCAGTGAGAGAAAAGGGAAGCACCCGGTAAAACGGCTCTATGGAAACGGGAGCAAATGAGTGGCCCACTTTGCCCACGCGCCGCTGCTTGAGCAGGCCGAGGCCGAGGGAAAAGAGCAAAAACTCTTCCCACACCAGGCGACGCCGGGCAAGCGCCAGCTCCTCCATTGAACGGGGAGAGTGAATGGCGTGCAGGGCAAAAGAACGATGTGGCAGGTGGTGGAAGGCCCGGAGGCCGTCCGGCAGGCTTTCCGGGATGTAATCGCCGGCAAGAGCAAGCGCCTGGGCGACCATGCGGGAAAGGGATGCACTGGTGACCCCGGCGGTGAGCCTGTAAATGGGGACGATGCGCCGGGTGAGAACTGGTGAGGCGCTCAGCGGTTCAAACAGAGGATTGTACAAAACCTTTTCGTGGTTTTTTGTTTCTATCTTTCCATAGAACACATATTCCTGCCCCATCTGAAGCGAGAGGGAAAGATGCCGCTGGTTAAAAAAGCAGATGGTCACCTGCCCGGTTCCATCTGCGGCTGTGACCTTGGAAAGCACCCGCCCATTACGCAGTTTTGCATGACGCATTGCGGAAACTGGCATAGCCAGGATGCAGCATGGCTCGTTTAAAGTTGCAGATCGGATATCGCTGATATAGGTGCGGTCTTCATATGCACGGGGGAAATACGTCAAAAGATCACCCACGGTCTGGATCCCCAGACGGCGGAGCAATTCCATTTTGCGCGTTCCCACGCCTTTTAAGACAGAAACCGATTGATCCAGTGGCGTCATGGCTGGCGACTCCTTTTCACCTATCATACAAATTTGAGACTCGTTCCATTTTACTATAGGTTTGTCCAAAAAGCAAAAGGAACCTGTCTGGCGTCAGGGCAAGAATGACATGTGTTTGCAAAAATCTTGCAATTAGACCAAAAAGGGCGCGGGGGAAATCAAAATGTATTGTGCTTTTACACAAGCGCCCGCAAAAAAAGAAAGAATAGGCTGTATTACCTGCCAAAATGAAAAATTCATTGGAATCGTGATTGCAAAAAGGACGGGAGAACGATATAATAAAAACAGCGTAAAGATTTGGTATAGAACAAAGA
>JAQWCP010000271.1 GCA_028705905.1 Oscillospiraceae bacterium | reverse complement strand
AGCCAGCAATAATCCGCCTTTGAGGCTTATCCTTGGCAGCATGGTATACGATTTGGCGATGGATACCTTAAAAGCACGGATGGTTATTGAAGTCGTTGTATACCTCAAAATCGTTGCCGGGGGGCTTGTGAAACAGTATCCAGCCGCCACCGCCAAACACCTCAATGTATCGCTCATAGTAGAGGGGGAACAAATTGACAATCAAATCCCGCAAGGATTTCTTCCCGCCAATCCAAGACATAAAGCTGTTTATACGTCACCACCTCCCGGCGGAAGTCGGTGATGTTCCTGTTTTCTTTTTCCCAATGTGGGACACCTCCTTTCGGCCGTTCCCGAAAGGAAGAGCAACAGCCGCGTTCCTTTTGGAAAACGGCCTGTTGCTGATGGATGGCATAAAAAAGCACCAACTTTTTCAAGTCGGTGCTAAATCACGCCAAGTGTTTTGAGAAGCTTGACCGCATCAAGCGCCCCAGCCTTGTAAACTGCTTTTAGCTGAATGCCGCTAACGGCATTCTTTTGCTCATCATACGCCATAACAGCTTTTTGGGTCTGCTTATCGGGAATTTTAGCAAGCAGCGCTTCTAACAGTTCCTGTTGCTCTACGAGGAGCGCCATAAACTCTGGATTTTCCCGAAGCTCCGCCATCGCTTTTTCACTGCGCTCGTCAATGAGCTGTTCCAATGCTTCCATGTTCTTCACCTCCTTCAAGCACAACACAATGCCACACTTTTTGCAGGAAAGCTATACCAAAGTGCAACAAAGATTTGACTATTTCATTTCCATGCCCATGGCATGGCTATCTCGGTTTAGGAACTGCTCTACCGTCTGTCCATCCAGTGAGCACAGCACGCCGTAATCAGTGAGGGCAATGCCTTTTTCCGCAATCAGCTTTTGTCCGTACCGCTCCAGATTGGCGCAGGCAAACAGTTCCTCTTGCAGCTCAATGCAGTGTTTAGAAAGCTGATGCTTTGCATATTCGGTGGGTGTAACCGCTTCACGAATTACGAAGAAATTCTGAATTTCCCTCGAAAGCTCCAGCGCCTCCTGGGTGGTGATGTCCTTGAGGGCAGCCTCCAGCATTGCCTTGTAGGTGCAGGCTTGCTCTTTGGTAAAGCCCTTCATGGTACTGGCAAGCCCGTTTAGCTGGTCAATATCCTCTAAAAAGCCAAATGCATCCGCAAGCTGCGGAATGGTGCTTTCATATTTGTAGAAGCAACAGCCCTCAATACCATCAGCCCCAATCTGATGCAGTGCCGATTTCAATGCTTCCTCCGTGTAGGGCAGCTTCACCGTTACGCAATGCTGATCGTTTGGTTCATCGCCCTGGGGCAGTGTGGCAATCTCCAGTAAAAATACATAGTCCGGCTTTTGGGGAAACGGCAGATTCTCACTGCTGTACTGACGGCTCATCTCACTGCTATGGACGACATAGCCCTTTTCGGTAAACACACCGCCCTCAGCTGACCGTGCCTGCTTGCCGATTTCCGCATAGTTGAGCAAATCGTATGCGGTGTCAGGCAGATTATCGGGAATGACAGGAAAATCATTTTCCACATAAAATCTGCCGAGCTGCTCATCGTCAAACACACCATTTGCAATCTGGCAATCGCCGGTGCTGTGGGTCATGTTGATGAGCCGCTCTACCCCAATGGGGGCATACTCGGTTTTAACAGAGTCCATCATCACCATGCCCTCAAAGCAGTCCAGCTCCCACTGGCTCATGGTGGCAAGCTGTCCTGCGAGGATGTTCAGCTCATACAAATTTGCAGTGTCGGGGATAAACTGCGGCAGATAGTCCAGCTTGCTATTTGCGACCTCCACGCTGTAGATATCACGCTCATTGGTAATCCCAGCTTTGTCCAGTGCATCCAGCAACGCAAAGTCGGCAGCGGGGAGGGATAACCGCACCGCCTTGGGTGCGCCCTGTTTTAAGAGATAGACTTCTAACATTTTTACTCCTTTCACGAGGAAAGGCATTACCGCGTTTCATGGCGGCAATGCCTTTTGGTTTATTCGTATAGGTTGATGATTTCAAGGCTTTGCTTTTGTGCCATGCGGACGGTTTGCGCCGTTCCGCTGACCGATTGTCCGTTCCAGCAGCAGATGACTCTGTTGCTGCGGTCAACCATGTACTGATTTCGCTGGGCGTAGCACTGGCTGCTGTAGCGTGTGTTTAGCGTGATGACCTCGTCACACATGGGCATGATTTCATAATACCGCTCATGGTCTGCTACCGAAAGCCGTACAGCTTGTTCCTCAAAAGGTATGATTGCCCACAGCCGAATCAGCTGAGGGTTTTGCAGGTTAATCAGTGATTTCTTTTTAATGACTTCCTCTGCCGCCATAAGGTCGAAGCCGTAAGCGCCGCCGAACAAAAAGGTGTCATACCCATCTGCGATTGCTTTGTCGATTTCATCTGCCAGCCTTAGCCGCAGCCTTTCTAATGCATCACCCTTGGGGAGCTTTTCGCTCCGATGTCCTGTAAAGCATACTGTTTTTTCCCTGTTGATCTTCTCGTCCACTTTGCATCCTCCAGTCAGTATATTTGTTGTGTGTATGGACACAATCGACACACAGTATAAATAACATGACTGTTACAGTCAAGCAATAGGGATATAATTTATATTGACAATATCCATACTTGAAAGGAGGATTATTTGTGGAACGACTAAAACAACTAAGGGAAGCCAAGGGATTGACCCAGCTTCGCCTTGCCATGGAGCTGAATGTATCCCAAGAAACCATTAGTGGCTATGAAATCGGCAAAGCTGTACCACCTGCGGAAATGTTGGTCAAACTGGCGGATGTCTTGGACAGCTCGGTAGACTACATTCTCGGCAGAACCGATATTAAGTCCACGCTGCGGGCTTCCGAGCTTAATGAGCAGGAAGCAGAAATACTTGCGATTCTTCGCAAACAGCCACAGGACAAACGCACATTTGTGTATGACATGATTAAGGGTCTTGATAAATAACAAACGGCAGGATGATTTTTCATCTTGCCGTTTTTCTTATCCCATGGTCATTGTCATGCCCATATTTTGCTGTTCTTCGGGCGAGAGCACGGAAAAAATATCCTCACCCACAATGACACCTAAACTCTGCCCATTTTCAAATTTGCAGTGGAGTGTGCCAATGTCGTCCACCGCCTGCACCACACCCTCGGTGCCCGATGGGATGGGTGCATAGGGGTCATCCATATGGTCAAGACGGATGG
>JAQWCP010000270.1 GCA_028705905.1 Oscillospiraceae bacterium | reverse complement strand
CTGCCTGTTCCGCATTCTCCGCAAGGTGATGTTGCAGCAGTTCGATGTCCTTCAGCAAGGTTTCATCGGTCAGCGCCACACTGATGTGCTTGACATCCGACGGGCAGTACCAGCGTTCCTCGCCGGAGGTTTTCAGCCTGCGCCGCAGCTGTTCCCCACAGAGGTCGCAGACCAGGAGGGGCTTCAGCGCCTTAATATCCGCCGATTCGGTATGGGTATAGGGCTTCCGCATGATTTGTGCCGCCTGTCGCTGATCCATCTCCAAAATGGCGGGATATTTCTCCGAGCCGCCATATTTCTCATTTTGCAGGATGCGCGACACCATATTTTTATTCCACACCGGCTTGCCGGGCAGATAGCAGACGCCCTCCTCGGTCAGTATTTGTGCGATTTTCTTGTAGGAAAGCCCCTCGGCATATTCCCTGTAAATCCTGCGGATGACTTCCGCTTCCTGCGACTCCACAGCGGTTTTGCCGTTCTCTATGGTATACCCATAGGGTAAATACCTGTTTTTTGCCATACGCTCACAACCTTTCTGTCAGCACCAGACCGTTTCGCAGGGCAAAGTCTACCGTCTGCGTATCGTGTGCGATGATGTTTTCCACCAGCTCACCAAAGAGGGCTTCCTCCATGCCGCCGATGCGGTCAGGGCCATTTTCCAGCAGCTCCACCAAGTCTGTGGTTGTATCCAGCAGTCCGTCCGACTCCTGTTCCTCTAAGATTCTTGCTTTAGCAACCTTGAGGGTGCGTAGCTTTCGGTTCAGCTCATCCGTTTGGGATATAAAAAGAGCAGAATCAAGGATGCCTTTGGACAGTAGTCCGTTCATCACATGATTCTGCTCGGAGAGCTCGGCTATTTGTTTGTTGATGGTGCTGATTTCAGGATTATTTCTTGTCTGGAGCTCCTGCAGCTTTTCAAGCTGATTCAGCATGGGGAGCAGGATGGTGCTGTAGCTTTTCTTCAGCTTATTATACAGCCTTGCAAAGGCACGGTACACGGCTTCCTCGCTAATTCGCTGGCTTTGACAATCCGCCTTGCTGCCATCGTGTCGGCGGCACACCCAATAGGGGATTCGATTGGTGATTTTTCTGCGATAAGTGGTCCCGCATTCCCGGCACTTGATTTTCCTACTGAGCGGGTATTCGCCGTATTTGCCGGGCACATGCTCACCGCGCTCCTTCAGCAGAATGTTCGCCAGCTCAAACTGGATGCGCTCTACAATGGGTTCGTGGGTACGCTTTACATAGTATTGGGGAAGCTCGCCCTTGTTTTTGCGCTTGCGGTATGGCAGTTCATCCTCGCTGAAGCTTTTTTGCAGAAGCATATCGCCTGCGTATCGCTCATTTTTCAGGATGAGGGAGATGCTCTGGTATCGCCAGTTTTTTCTGTCGTCTCTGAATGGCACACCCTCCTCAATCAGTCCTTGTGCGATGCGGAGCGTGCTGTTTCCCGCAAGGTATTCCGCAAAAATCCTGCGCACCACCTCTGCCTCCGGCTCGTAGATTTCAAGCTGATTGTTAACCAGTCGGTAGCCGTAGGGCGGGTTCGAGGATACATAAGTACCTTTTTCCATGCGCATCCGGTTGCCTTTTTTGCAGTTTTTCGAGATGCTCATGGATTCCTCCTGTGCGAACAGGGAGTAAAGGGTCAGCAGGTTTTCGCTGGTAAGGCTGGCCGTATCGAGGTTTTCCTTTTCAAAATATACGGTGACGCCCATTTCCTTCAGCTCCCGAATCACGCGGATGGCATCCAGTGTGTTTCGGGCAAACCGGCTGGTGGACTTGGTGATAATTCGGTCGATTTTTCCCTTTTTGCAGTCTGAGAGCATTCTGCCGAAGTCATCCCTTTTTTCGGTGGATACGCCGGAAACAGCTTCGTCGGCATAGATTTCGGTAAGTTCCCATGCGCTGTTTTTTTCGATGAGCCGCTGGTAGTAGTTGACCTGTGCCGAGAAAGAGTTTAGCTGGTCCGCCGAATCACTGCTGACGCGGGCGTAGCCTGCAACTCTGAGCTTAACGTTGCTTTCATCTGCCGTGGATTTGATGCGGATGATTTCCCGCTGCGGTGTCAGAGCGCTCGTACCCTGTATGTTCAGTAAATTCATGGCTTTTTCGCCTCCTTTCTTAGTCCAACACACTACCACAATGAGAGTTCAAAAGCGATACCCAATACTACCAAAGATAAATAAGTGAGAGTTCATTTTCCGAAGCGATGCGCTGTACGGTTCTATCCGCCTCGGCTCTGCTGATAGCGCCCTGCCGAAGCAGGGAGGCAATCATTTCTAAAACGATGGTAAACTGATTTTGAGTGATGGCCTGAGCCGTTGTTCTATCCATTATGCATCCTCCTTTTCGGTAGCGCGAAAAAGCACCGGAGCAAGTCCAACGCTGATTGCCAGTGACTCATCAATCTTTTTCATTTCCTGCGTATCCAGTCTACCAACATATTCCCGAAGCCTGCAGCGGTCGATGGTGCGTATCTGCTCCAGAAGCACGAAGGATTCTCTGAACAATCCCCCGATTCCGGCAATGGCCGCATGGGTAGGGAGCGGCTTTTTGGGCTTCGCTGTGATAGCGGCGGCGATCACGGTGGGACTGTAGCGGTTTCCTACATTGTTTTGCAGAATGACAAGGGGACGCACGCCACCCTGTTCCGAGCCGACGATTGGATTTAGGTCTGCATAGTAGATGTCGCCCCGCAGAATGAACTTTTCAAACTGTTTCAAATACACACCTCTTTTCCTGTTCTAATTATCTTAATGGCACAAATATAGGGACCGCTCTGCTGTAAAGGCAAAGCGATCCCCATCGCTTCTAACATTAAGATTTTTTTGCTGTGCTTAATTCGACACGACTCCCCAAGCACCAGAGTCCCGCCAAACAGGACTCAAAAGGCGACGGCCTGAACTGCGGCTGGCTAATGTCATGCAAGCATGGCATACCGCATCATGGGAATCTCACCCCCGCCAGGATCTCTGCCGGCTGCCCTCATTGCGTGATCCCCCGGTCAGGGGGGGCTGTGACGGGACAGAAGTATCATTGTAGGCTGACAGGGTCATTGCGAGACAGGCTGCCACAGCCTGTTTTCCGGTCGGATGAGAACCGCTTTTCACCTTATTTGGCCGTCTTTGATAGGCTGGAAAATGAGAAGCCATGAACAGCATAAAAGTGATTATGGTTGCTTTCATGTTCTCATCGCCGTCCTACAGGTGGTCTT
>JAQWCP010000269.1 GCA_028705905.1 Oscillospiraceae bacterium | reverse complement strand
ACCGTCTCCATATTGCAGAAGATGCCGGCGTTATAGGTGGCGGAGGCGAAGACCAAATGGCTGCAACGGAACGCTTCTGAGACAATGACCGAGGGATGGGTAACAGAGGCGTCGTACATCGCGATATTCCGCACACCGGCGTCTGCCAGCTTGGAAGCCAAAATGTTGGCTGCATTTTCCGTATTGCCGTAGATAGAACCGTAAACGATCATGACCGCTTGGTCTTCCGGCGTGTAGGAACTCCACTTGAGATACTTGTCAATGAACCAGCCAATGTTTTTCCGCCACACAGGACCGTGCAGGGAACAGATCATGTTAATTTCAAGGTTGGCGGCCTTTTTCAGCAACGCCTGTACCTGAGTGCCATATTTACCCACGATATTGGTATAGTACCGTCTGGCATCCGGGAGCCACTCGGTTTCAAAATCTACTTCATCGGCAAAGAGGTTGCCATTGATGGCGCCGAACGTACCAAAGGCGTCGGAGGAATAGAGAATTTTGTCGGTGATATCATATGTCACCATGGCTTCTGGCCAGTGGACCATAGGCGCCATGACAAATGTGAACGTATGCCGGCCCGTGGAAAGCGTATCGCCCTCCTTGACCACAATGACCCGGGAATCGATTTCAAAGTCGAAAAACTGCTTGATCATTGTCACTGTTTTGGCATTGGCCACGATTTTAACCTCCGGGTACCGAAGGACCAGCTCGCTCATGGTGCCACAATGATCCGGTTCCATATGATTAACCACCAGATAGTCCAGCTGCCGCCCGTCTAATACATGGGCGAGGTTTTCAAAAAATTGGCTGCTGACGGCTTTGTCCACCGTGTCCAGCAAAACCGTTTTTTCATCAAGAACCACATAGGCGTTGTAAGAGACACCTCTGGGGATGGGGAAGACGTTTTCAAACAGGGCTAAGCGGCGGTCGCTTCCGCCGATCCAGCTCATATCATCCGTAATTTTTTTGACGCAGTACATACAATCACCTTCCTGTTATTTTATGTAAATGTAAAGGGAATTGGGGCATGTTTCACGAAACCAAACTATCAATGTGAGGTATTTAATCCAAACATTAAAAACCATGTATTCATATAACAGAAATAGGAATTAGTTCCAATGCAGTATATCATATTATTTTCTGGAATGCAAGAGGGAAGGCCAATTTTTTGCCCTTCTTTTCAGGACTTGATTGGAAACAAGAGAGAGATAAAAGGTGACACATCTGCTGCTTTATGCGAGTGAGACAAGGGGGTGCTTTTCAGAAAAAAGTGTATTTTTTCATTTTTCAAAGAAGAAAAAACAGTTCTGATTGTTTTGACGATTTCCCTGGGAATGTTGATGGATGGAATTGTGATGTTTGTCAGCTTTTTGCCCGTACATTCCATGCTTTCTTCTTTGCACACTCCAGGGGGCAGAGAAAAAACGGTAGGAGCCAACAGAAGCTGTTTGACAGAAAAACGGTTCTGTATTATAATGAGCGCGGCGGAAAACCGAAGAAATTCGGACAAAATTCCGTAGGAGGGAAGGGAGAAGATTCCGATGTCAAAGTACACACGAGAGGAAATCATTCGCCGCATCAAAGAAGAGGAAATCCGCTTTATTCGGTTACAATTTACAGATATTTTTGGACAATTAAAAAATGTGGCCATCACAGCATCTCAAATTGAAAAGGCGCTGGATGGAAAGTGTATGTTCGATGGATCTTCCATTGAAGGCTTTGTGAGAATTGAAGAATCCGATCAGGTGCTGAAACCAGATTACGACAGCTTTGTGGTCTTCCCATGGGAGCCGCAGAACGGCAAAGTGGCGCGCCTGATTTGTGATATATACACCCCGGAACAAGTTCCGTTTGAAGGTGATCCCCGGTATGTACTGCGCCGTGCGCTACAAGAGGCGGCAGATCTGGGCTACACCTTCAATGTGGGGCCGGAATGTGAGTTCTTCCTGTTTTTAACAAATGAAAAAGGAGAGCCAACGTTACAGCCCCATGACCAGGGCGGATATTTTGATTTAGGGCCCATAGACCATGGAGAAAGCGCCAGACGCGAAATGTGTCTGGCCCTGGAGGAAATGGGATTTGAAATCGAAGCCTCCCACCATGAGGTAGCCATGGGACAGCATGAGATCGATTTTAAATATGCCAACGCCCTGACAGCGGCAGATAATATTGTCACGTTTAAGCTGGCGGTTAAGACACTTGCCCGGAAAAATGGTCTTCACGCTACGTTTATGCCAAAGCCGCTCTTTGGCATGGCCGGGTCTGGGATGCATGTCAATATGTCTCTGTTTCAAGGGAAAGAGAATGTGTTTGAAAACGCAGGAGATCCATTGGGCCTCAGCGAGACGGCATATCACTTCATCGCCGGCGTCTTAAAGCACAGCAAAGCCATCACCGCGGTGACAAATCCGCTGATCAATTCGTATAAGCGTTTGGTACCAGGTTATGAAGCGCCGTGCTATGTGGCCTGGTCTGCCCGCAACCGCAGCCCCCTGATCCGCGTTCCATCCAGCCGGGGCAAAAGCACCCGCGTCGAGCTGCGTAGTCCA
This sequence comes from Oscillospiraceae bacterium, assembly GCA_028705905.1. Classification (GTDB taxonomy): domain Bacteria; phylum Bacillota; class Clostridia; order Oscillospirales; family Oscillospiraceae; genus RGIG529. The sequence continues at coordinate 669 of JAQWCP010000269.1, read as the reverse complement.
GACCCATCAGCCAATCCATATTTAGCCCTGGCCCTCTGCCTCACAGCGGGCATGGATGGCATTCGCAACAAACTGGCTCCGCCTCCCCAGGTGACAGGTAACATTTATGAGATGAACCGGAGCGAGCGGGATGCTTTTGGCATTGGCTATCTACCGGAAACATTGATAGAAGCAGTGCGGGAGCTGGAAGCGGATGAACTGATGATGCGGGCCCTTGGCCCCCATGTGGCAGACCGGTACATCGAAGCGAAAAAACGGGAGTGGGATGAATACCGCACCCATGTGAGTAACTGGGAGCAAGAAAAGTATTTAAAAGCATTTTAGAAACAAAGCCAGAATACCCTGAAAGAGACAGAATCAGCCGGTGTGCTTGCCGCAGATTCGTCTAGTATAGGTGCTTTGCATCTTGGAAAAGGGGATATGGCGTTGAAGTTTCTGAAAATGCATGGTCTGGGCAATGACTATATTGTAATGGAAGATCTGGCACAGCGAATCAAGAACCCCGGCGCGCTGTCGCAAACGCTTTCCCGCCGCCATGAAGGCGTGGGGTCGGATGGCCTGATTTTGATCTGGCCGTCTCAAGCTTGCGATTTTAAAATGGGAATGTACAATGCCGACGGCTCAGAGGGGGAGATGTGCGGCAATGGCATCCGCTGTTTAGGGCAGTTT
>JAQWCP010000268.1 GCA_028705905.1 Oscillospiraceae bacterium | reverse complement strand
GAGCAATTCATCCGTCTGGGCGTTCTGGGCGATTGGGAACATCCCTACCGCACCATGGACCCCGCATTTGAAGCGGAAGAAGTGAAAGTCTTTGGTAAAATGTATGAAAAAGGATACATTTACAAAGGGTTAAAGCCAGTATACTGGTGCCCCCACGATGAAACCGCCCTGGCGGAAGCGGAAATCGAATATGCAGATGACCCTTGCGACTCGATCTATGTCAAGTTCCCCATACGGGACGACAAAGGCAAATTGCAGGCTCTTTGCGACCTTAGTAAGACTTATTTTGTCATCTGGACCACCACCACCTGGACGCTCCCCGGCAACCTGGCCATTTCTGTCGGCCCGGATTTTACGTATATTCTGATGCAGGCGCCAAACGGCGAAGTGTATATCGTGGCGGAAGATTTGGCCGAATCCGTCGCAAAAGCAGCCGGGATCTCATCCTGGGACGTTTTGGGCAAATACAAGGGACGGGAGCTTGAGCTGATGACGGCATCCCACCCCTTCTTCGACCGGGAATCCGTCGTTCTGGTGGGCAACCACGTGACGCTTGACGCTGGTACCGGCTGCGTTCATACGGCACCCGGCCATGGTATGGATGACTTTTTGATCTGCAAACAATATGACCATGCAGGCAAAACAAACATTGGTGTGGTGGTTCCCGTGGATGACCGGGGCCACATGACAGAAGCGGCCGGAAAATTTGCCGGTCTCTATTATGCCAAAGCAAACGCCGCCATTGTGGAAGAGCTGAAGGAGAACAACGCCCTGCTGGCGCTGGAGACCATGACCCACTCCTACCCCCACTGCTGGCGCTGTAAAAACCCCATCATCTATAGGGCCACAGATCAGTGGTTCTGCTCTGTGGATTCTTTCAAAGAAGAAGCAATTTCCGCCTGCGGCAACGTGCAATGGCTGCCGGAATGGGGGTATGACCGCATTGTCTCCATGATCCGGGAGCGGGCCGAATGGTGCATTTCCCGCCAGCGTCATTGGGGTCTGCCCATCCCTGTGTTTTATTGCGTTGACTGCGGCAACCCTGTCTGTACGCCGGAAACCATTGAAGCCATCTCCAAATTGTTTGGTGAAAAAGGCTCCAACGCCTGGTTCGCGCTGGAAGCGGGGGATATCTTGCCCGACGGCTTCCCTTGCCCCCATTGCGGCGGAACCCACTTCACCAAGGAAACGGATACATTGGACTGCTGGTTTGACTCCGGCTCCACTCATATCGCCTCCTTGTATCAGAACGACCCGCAAAATTGGCCTGCCGACCTGTACTTGGAAGGAGCAGACCAATATCGTGGCTGGTTCCAGTCCTCTCTGCTCACCGCTGTGGCCACCAAAGGCACAGCGCCATATCGTGCCGTCCTCACCCACGGCTGGACGGTAGACGGCGAAGGAAAGGCTATGCACAAATCTTTGGGCAACGCCGTTGCGCCAGAAACCCTCATCCAGCAATACGGCGCAGATTTGCTCCGCCTTTGGGCCGCTTCTTCTGATTACCGGGTGGATGTGCGGGCATCGGACAAAATCTTCAAGCAGCTGTCTGATCTGTATCTGAAAATCCGGAACACGGCCCGGTATATCCTGGGCAACTTAAACGACTTTGACCCCAACACGGCCCTCCCTTTCTCCGAAATGGAAGCGTTGGATCAGTGGGCCATGGCCCGGTATAACCAGCTGGTGGCCAAGGTGCGCAACAGCTATGATAATTATTCCTTCCATTTGATTTCCCATTCCATCCACAACTTCTGCGTGGTGGACATGTCCAATTTTTATCTGGATATCATCAAAGACCGTCTGTACTGCGAGGGAAAAGACAGTAAGATCCGCCGCAGCGCCCAAAGCGCCATGTATCGGATTTTAGACGGCATGGTGCGGATGCTGGCCCCCATTTTGGCGTTTACCGCAGAAGAGATCTGGCATTTCATGCCCCACGATCAAACTGCGAACACGTTCAGCGTCCTGTTAAATCCCATGCCGGCTTATGACAAAGCGCTGGTTCTTTCCGATGAGCAAAACGCCCGCTGGGAGCAAATCCGTGCGTTGCGCATGGATGTAAACAAAGCCTTGGAACTGGCCAGAGCCTCTAAAATTGTAGGCAAATCTTTGGATGGCGAAGTGACGTTGCATTTATCCCCGGAGGCCGCCCAAGCGTTTGCACCTTTGAAAGAGTATCCCCTCACCACCCTTCTGATCGTCTCGAAGGTAACCGTGCTGGAAGACGGGATGCAAAGTGGATATGAAGGCATTGCGTTCCCGGGGCTTTGGGTTGATGTGGCTCCCTCCACGGCGCCAAAATGCGTCCGTTGCTGGTGCCACGACGAAGGCGTCGGCGCGGACAGCGAACATCCGGAACTTTGCCCCCGCTGTGCCGCAGTTGTCCGAGCAATGCTCTAACGGAGTCTGATTATGATTATTCTTTCTCTTATTTCAGCGGCCATTTTAATTGCCGCTGATCAAATCATCAAATACTTTGTGGTGCTGCAGATCCCTTATCAGCCATATGCAGATACCACCTTCACGGTCATCCCCGGTGTGCTGGGCATTTCACATGCCCGCAACACCGGGGCCGCCTGGTCCATTTTGGCAAGCAACACATGGCTCCTGGCCGTATTTTCCTCCATCGCCACCGTGGTTGTCTTGTATTTCATCATCCGGCGGAAGGTCACCCACCCGCTGGGTAGCTGGTCCTTGGTTCTCATTTTGGCAGGCGCCGTGGGGAACCTCATCGATCGGGTGCGGCTGGGTTATGTGGTGGACATGTTCCGGTTTCTCTTTATCCCCTTTCCCGTGTTTAACTTTGCAGACATCTGCATCTCGGTGGGTGGCGTCTTGCTGTGTATCTACATTCTCTTCTTCTATGGCAAAAATCAGAAAGGACAAAGCGATGGAGACCATCTCTCTACAACCTGAAGAAAGCGGAGAACGGATGGATTCCTACCTGGGCCGCAGCCTTCCCGGTGTGACCCGGGCCTACGCACAGCGCCTTCTGGAGCAAGGGCTCGTCACCCGTCAGGGGAAACCCTTGAAAAAAAGCGACAAAACTGCAGCCGGTGTCCCCGTTTCCGTCTCTCTTCCAGACCCGGAACCGGTAGACGCCGTCCCCCAGGATATCCCCCTTTCCGTTGTCTATGAAGACGGGGATGTCATTGTCATCAACAAGCCCCGGGGCATGGTGGTACACCCTGCCCCGGGGCATCCGGACGGTACACTGGT
>JAQWCP010000267.1 GCA_028705905.1 Oscillospiraceae bacterium | reverse complement strand
CCTGTTTCGTGCCATATCTTTTGCGTGATCTCCATGACGCTTTGCCTGTCGGTCAAACCGTGCAGCAGCTCAACGCGCAGCATTTCGCCATCGGCTCCGAAAGACAGGCAGATATGCTCTTTGTCGATTTGTACCTCCCGCAGCCGGACGCCATACACGCCCTCGCAGCCCCATTGATAGACCTTGTTTCCCAAGAGCAGGCCGAAGGTGGACACAATGGTTTCCTCCGCCTGTTTTTGGTTTAGCTGGTTCTCCGAAGTGACAATGGACGAGGGGACGGTCAGAATCCTGCTGTCGTAGATAAGCATCGCCGCACCCAGCAACCGGCTTTGCCGGTACAGAAGGATCAGCGCCACGGCGGTCAAACCGCCGCAGGCAATTGCCGCCTCCGTCTTTTCCGTTACGAGAAGCAGCACGGTCAAAATTATAACGGCCACGGAAAGCGCGGCATATAGATTCCGTCTGTTTTTTATGGCTTTCACCGCTGGCTTCACCTCCTCGCAATGCCACAATAGGAGAAATCGGCGCAAATGTCGCCCTGCAAAAGTACAGTTTCACGAAAAAAGCTACCTGTACTTTTGTACAGGTAGCCATAAAACGCAGTATTTTCAGGGATTTTCGCTATGTCTTGGTCTGATTCTTGAGCAGGGTGCTGATAAGCTCCGCCCGGCTGCCCACATCGTACTTGGAGAAGATATTGCTCACGTGGAACTTGACCGTGCTTTCACCGATAGACATGGCTGTGGCAATCTCTTTGTTGGATTTACCGGCAAGGATGAGAGTAAGCACTTCGTTTTCTCTTTCAGTCAAGGGGTCTATCAATTTTACTTGGCGAATAACCGCCGATTGTTGTTTCTCACTCATGTCGGCATAAGCGGAAAGGTACGCATGGTTTTTGAGCAGCATGGTAAGCTGCCTGTTGAGCGGCGGCAGGATTACGAGGGTAACGCATACCACCGTCAGCGCAATCACCGCCACTTCCGCGCTGGGAAGCCGGATGGAGGTGATAACGACTCCCAGCACATCGCCACAGAGTACGCCCAGCACATTTGCGGAAAGACCGACGCCGAACATTCTGGCGGGGTTTTGTGAGTAATCCAGCGTTTCGCCTATGATGCTCCACCAGAACAGGTCAAAGATACCGCAGGCCCCAAGCATCAGCGTATCTACCACAAAATAATCTCCGGCGCCTCGGCCCAGCAACATAAAGGTGATAAACGCCGCCATAATCATGCCCATGCCGATGTAGAGGAACAGGGAACGCTGTACTCTGCGCTTTGGCGAGAGGTTCCGCATAAAGATAAGGGCGACGATGTACGGCACGGCCCAATACCAGCTTACAAGGCCGGTCAAATGCTCAAACGCTGGGTTGATGACCTGATACATCAGCCCCGAATCTATGGTGATGATGGTGACGAACAGCACCAGCACCAGCATTGGTTTCCTAATATCACCGGGAGATTTGCGCTCCGTTTCCGGCGTTGTTGCCGCAGTTGTTTCCCCGTCAGTCCCGGCAGGGAGCATGGCGGCAAGCGCCCCGCCGAGGATAAGGCAGAGCATGGAGAGAAGCAGCCCGATGATGTGCGATAAATTGACGGCGATTACGTTGATGGCGATCATGATGATGTTGGAAAAAATCAGCACATCAGCGCAGGATTTTATCCTCTCATCTTTCAGCGTGCATCTTTTGAGGAAAAAGCCCCATGCCGCCACCGCGCAGCCACCGGCATAGCCTGCCGCCACCAGCCCCACAAGCCAAAGCGCGGAGGGCACGAATAAGAACGGTACTGTCGCAATCAGGCAAATTGCCATTCCGATTATCATAGCGGATTTTGCCCTGCTCGGCGTTTTGATAAAGAGGCCGCAGGAGAACAGCCCCGCAAAGTGAGCGACAATAGCTGCGAGTATATATGTATTCGACTGTGCGCCAAAGGCGTCTATCGTGCTGTATAGCACCTGTCCTTCAAATACGAAAGAGAGAAGATAGGCAAAGAGGAATGAAAAAGCGGCCACGGACAGCACCCTATAATTCTTGATGCTTTTCACTTCAGCACCCCCTGTTCATCGGAGGCTCCGCCGCTCCTGACCCATTCGTCAATTTCGGCAGTTTTGAAGCGCCACAGCTTGCCAACCTTTGACGAAGGCATATTTCGCTGGTCAATCCAGCGCATGATTGTGTGTCGTTTTACGCCAAGGTAATCGCATACCTCCTGCAAAGAAATCCATCTATCTTGAATGTTGTTTTCTGACATATAATCCCTCCGCGTTGGCCGATTCGGCTGACAATATGTATAGAATTATTATAGCAGTATTCATAGGCAATGGCAATTCGTTTTTGTTGTTTTATGTATTATTACGTTGATTGATTTAGACGTTGCTTGCGAAAGCCGAAAAGAGCGAAACACAAATTGGCAAGCAGGGCAAGGTGGTACACACCTTGCTTTTTTGCGTCAAAATCCCTGTCGGGCTTTCTCGCAAAAAATGCTTGCTGGGGAGTATTCCCAATCCCCATTGAACGATCCCATTCGGGAGCGGCTGCGCATCCTGCAGATGCTTATGGGCGTGAGCAAGGTAGCACATACCTACGCTTGCGATTAATACCCTTGCCTACGATACTTAAACCTATGCTTTCGATTTATACTTGTGCTTGCGATTACTAAACCAATGCTTTCGATTATCGGAAAAAGTTTCATCGTATCATTATTATCAGCCTTTGCCAGCTGCTGCAAATCGGCTAAGGCAATCTTTTTCATCCTATGCGATTTTGCCTATGCGATCTTGCTATAGCAACGTTTTCACAGACAATTTTACGTGTACACGGCGGGAAAAAGCCTGGGAGTCCTTTTATAATGCTCCCGGGCTTATTTTTTTGTCTAGCAAAAAGGGGGAGATATGATATTGGGATGATTGGCTTCTCTTTTTGTGTTTGCGCACCCGCTCTGTTCTTCTCAAAATCGGCACAAGTAAGAATCATCAACGGCGTCTGCGGTCTTTTTTTGTGGCACGGATATGCTATACTAAAATATGAAGAATAGCAGATTTCACCGGTTGGAAAATTGCCCGAAGGGAGCGTGCTTTTATGGATGTTTATTTAAGAAAATGGGCCAGAATCGCTTTGTTTTGCGTAGCTGGCTTTGCGCTTTTGTTGTCTTTGGGATATTGCTTGCATAGTTGCTGGCTAAGTGTGGCCGGTTGGCTGCTGGCGCTTTGCGCCTTGTGTATCAAATA
>JAQWCP010000019.1:774-13496 GCA_028705905.1 Oscillospiraceae bacterium | reverse complement strand
GAAGGACAAGTTTTGGGCACCATTACCCTCTCCTATCAAGGAAAAGACTATGGCACCCTCAATTTAGTTGCCGTTAGCAGCGTATCCCGTTCCCAATGGCTCTTTTTCTGGGGTCTTGTCCGAAACTTTTTTGAAAATCCTTTTATCAAGCTCTTGATCGTCATCCTGATCGTTCTTTTTGTGGTATATATTGTCCGGCGCAAGTTGGGCCTTTCTGGGAAAAACAGCGCCAAAGCCAGGAACAAACGCCACCATTGACAAAAATTTCCCGCCTTGCGAATTTATTCAGCTCCAATTGCTTGCCCATGCAACAAATGTCCAAAGCCGCCGCGCCCATGGCGCGGCGGCTTTTGTTATGCCGGCAGTGTTCCGGCCATCAATCTCCAAGAGAAAAGGTCTCCGGACAAAGGAGTTGGATCCTCTTTTCCAGCTTCTTCAAATCTTCAAATGTTTCCGGCCGCCGGTTTGGGTCCCGCAACAGCGCAGCGGGATGATATAGCGCCATCACTTGGCATCCGTTCTTTTCAAACCAGATACCATGTTCTTTTGTGATCTTAAAATTCGGGTTGATGATTCTCATCGCAGCAATGCGCCCCAGGCAAACGATAATTTCAGGCTGCAACAGCGCCGCCTGATTGCGCAGCCAGGGAAGGCATGCCTCCTGCTCCTCTGGACGTGGATCTCGATTTTTTGGCGGCCGACATTTCACCATATTGGCTATATAAATGTTTTTTCGATTGAGATGGATCAGCTCCAGCATATCATCCAGCAGTTTCCCCGCCCGGCCTACAAAAGGTTCGCCTTTTAAGTCCTCCTGTTCTCCCGGCCCTTCTCCTATGAACAACACCTTTGCCTCTTTGCTGCCCACGCCAAACACCACATTGGTTCTGGTCTCGGCCAGCGCACATTTCTGACATTCCGTACACTGCCGCTCAAGTTCCATCCACTCCATCATACAAACGTCTCCCCTTTCACATGTCTCCTATCAAACCATCAAAAAGAGGATGCATCCCGCATCCTCTTTTTTCTTCCGACACTAGGTTCTGATATTAGTATGCCATATCTCGTCCCAAAAGGAAAGATCGAAATTTACTAGCTTTTATCCCCCGGTTTGAAGATAAGCGCCACCAGGAACCCAAAGACAATGGCAGCGGTAATGCCGGCAGCGGTGGCAGTGATGCCTCCGGAAAACGCACCCCAAAATCCCCGTTCCGCTACGGCCTTGGCTGCTCCATTTGCCAGCGAGTATCCAAATCCAGTCAGGGGGACCGTGGCGCCCGCCCCGCCCCACGATTCGATATAATCGTAGATGCCAAGACCACCCAAAATCACACCAGACACCACGTACAGCACCAAAATTCGGGCTGGCGTCAGCTTGGTTTTATCAATTAAAATCTGGCCAATGGCACAGAGAATTCCGCCGCAAATAAAAGCGTTTAAATATTCCATGAATCCGTCCATTACGCTCCCTCTCTCTCTGTGCTGATGGCTACCACGTGGCAGATGCCTGGGATGCTCTCCCCCTGCTGGCTGGACGTGGGAGAGAGCAAGGCGCCGGTGCCGGCGAAGAGCAGCCGCTTGATGCGCCCTTTCTTCATTTCTTGCACCAGATATCCTGTAAGCACAGCGGCTGAGCAACCGCAGCCGGACCCTCCGCAGTGCATGTCCTGTTTTTCGTTGTCATAGATCAGCACGCCGCAATCATCGTACCGTCCCATCAGATTGACGCCATCTTTGGCAAAGAGATCCGTCACAATTTCCTTGCCCAAAACCCCCAAATCCCCTGTCACAATGAGGTCATATGCCTCCGGCGTGCGCCCCGTGTCAGCAAAATGGGCCCGTAGCGTCTGGTATGCCGCCGGTGCCATAGCGGCACCCATATTATTCGCGTCGGCAATGCCCCAATCCACAATTTTTCCAGTGGTCACATGTGTGATATACGGCCCATTTCCCTCGTTGGATAGAATTGCGGCGCCTGCGGCCGTAGCTGTCCACTGGGCTGTGGGCGTACGCTGGTTGCCATATTCCAACGGATTGCGATATTGCCGCTCCGCTGTACAAAAATGAGACGATGTCATGGCCGCCGTCCAGTTGGCAAACCCACCATCTATCATCATGGCCGCCAAAGACAAAGACTCTGCCATGGTGGAACATGCACCGTACAGACCAAAAAACGGGATCTCTGACGGGCGCAGAGCAAAGGATGTGCCGATACATTGGTTGAGCAAATCCCCTGCGAAAATATATGACAAGGTGGCAGCATCGATTCCTGCTTTGGCGATGGCCGCGTTCAGCACCCGTTTTTGCATTTCACTCTCTGCCTGTTCCCATGTTTTCTGTCCAAAAAGAGAATCTTCACTGACACAGTCAAAGCTATCTCTCAAAGGTCCTTTTCCTTCTTGATTCCCTACCACATTGGCACAACTTACAATGGCGGGCGCGCTGGGCAAGCGAACCGTTTGCCCTCCCATGCGTTTTGTCTCCAAAAGCATCTCTCTCCTTTCCATATCCATAGTGTAAACCATTCTAAAAAAATTATGGCGCAAAACTGCACTCTTTTTGTTTCTTTCCTGATATTTCCATTGGAAAGAACGGAAATATTTTGAAGAAGCACAAGTTTTGTCGAGCGAAACTAGTTTTATTTATAAGAAAAGGACTTGACGCCTCCTGAAAAATCGTGTATCCTATCAATTGTTACTATTTGTAATTTTTATATCTCACTTTGTAATTAACTCGATTCTGTTTTGTTAATTCCCATGGGTCTCGACCTTACATATTTTTTCAATTTTACAAAAGGAGGCATTTATTCTATGGAAGAACGAATAAACCATGATGCCCGCACAGATATTTTCCCCAAAAAATCACGGCCGCTGCCCCAAGTCCGGCAACGTGGCCGTTTACGCTCCTCCCTTTCTTGGCTGCATGCACGCAGAGGGTTTCTATTCCTCACGGCTTTGCTCCTTTCCGGTGTCATCGCCTTTTCTGCGCTGTATTATCCAACGTATGTAGTCGCCATCAACGGCATGGAGATCGGAAAGGTGGAACAAAAAGCAACGTTTGACGCCGCCGTGGCGCAAACAGAAGACACCATCTCCCAAATTTTGGGCAAGCCATACCACCTGGCAGCAGATCCCAGTTATCAGTACATCTATACATACGGAAATGAATACACCTCTTCTTCTGCCATGGAGCAGCATCTCCTTGGAACGGTAGATGAAATTGAACAGCTTTATGCCCTTCGCGTGGACGGCAAATTATTGGGCGCAGCCGAGGATATGGATTCCCTTGTAGCGCTATTGCACCAGATTACAGCGCAATACCAAGGAGAAAATACCCGCTCGGTCCATTTTGTAGAACCAGTATCTATCCAAGAAGAGTATGTAGCCAAAACCACAGAACAGGATCTCACTAAAATTCTCCAAATCCTGCAAACAGAAACCGGTTCAGACCGAAATCATACTGTTCAGGCAGAGGACACTCTGGCGTCTATTGCAGAACAATGTGGCGTCACCGTAGATCAAATCCTAGACTTAAATCCCGGTCTGACCAACGAAAACTTACAATCATATCAAATGATAACTATAGAGGAAAAAACGCCCTTTTTATCCGTTTACGTGGAAAAAACCGCAACTTATTCAAAGGAAATCCCGTTTGAAACTGAAACTGTCAACGACGCCACCTTATACAAAGGGGAACGAAACGTAAAAACCGTCGGTGTCAACGGAGTCAAACAAATCAAAGAGGATCAGACTTTAAAAAATGACCGGATCATCAGCCGTACCGTTGCAGAGGAAACGGTCGTTCAGGCACCGGTTACGGAAGTCATTGCCGTGGGGACAAAAGAGCGGCCCAAAACCGCTGCAACTGGTTCTTTTGCCTGGCCCACCTCCGGTAACATCACCTCCAAATTCGGCTACCGCCGGATCTTTGGTTCCACCAGCTTTCACTCTGGCATCGACATCGCCAATAAATGCGGCACTGCCATCAAAGCGGCCGATGGTGGAACGGTCACCTTCACCGGCTACAAGGGGACGTATGGTAATCTAATCATCATCAACCATGGCAACGGCAAGCAGACATATTATGCCCATTGCAGTCAGATTCTTGTCTCCAACGGTGCAAAAGTGGCCCAAGGCCAGCCAATCGCCCGGATGGGCGCCACCGGCCGTGCCACTGGAAACCATTTGCATTTTGAAATTCGTATAGGCGGAAAGTCTGTTAACCCCCTTTCCTATTTATGAAAACCATGTAGCTAGCATTTGCAGCCTCAAAACCCAAACCTCCAGTAATGCCCATACAGGGCGCGCCCTGTATGGGCGTTGTCTATATGTGGGTGAAAAAGGACAAATCGTCGCTCCCAAAGAGGCGTGTAATATCTTCCGCATTACGTCACCTTTCAAAAGTCCATCCGCTCTTGGGAGGCATTGGACCTCGAACAACCACAAGATAACAAGACGCCGTTTGCATTTTTGCAAACGGCGTCTTGTTATCTTTCATATAGTGTATATCGGAAGGAAATCCCTTCAAATTCCTGCCATGGCTCCACCTCTGTCTGTTGCCAGAGGGGGTCTTCATCCAAATTGGGGAAAAATCGGTCGGCTTTTTCACCGCCGCAAAACTGTGTGACATACACTTTGCGGCAATAAGGCAAAAACGCCCTGTAAACCGATTCGCCGCCGATGACAAAAACCGACTCTGGATCTTTTTCTTTGACGGCTTCCAGAACTTCTTCCACACTCCCGCAGACAATGGCTCCCGGAAGCTGGAACGTTCGGTCCCGAGACAGAACGAGATTCTCCCGTCCTTTCAGAGGCGCCTCTCCCGGAAATGTCTTCAAAGTCTTCCTGCCTACGATCATCGTGCCGCCCATCGTCAGCGCACGAAAGCGCTTCAAATCCGGCGGAATGGAGACCAGCAGGGCGTCATTTGCCCCAATCCCCCATTGTTCATTGACCGCTACAATTGCATTCATCCGTCTGCACTCCCCTCTCACACTGCCACGGAAATCGTCTCGTCCAGTGGATGGTATTGATAATCCGTCACCTGGAAGCTGTCCCGCGTAAAGGCATAAAAGTCTGTCACACCTTGATCCATGGAAAACTGGGGCGCGGGCAACGGCGGCCGCTCCAGCAGTTGCTCTACAATGGGGACATGTCGGTCGTAAATATGAGCGTCGGCAATCACATGAACCAGTTCCCCCGCCCGTAGCCCGCTCACTTTGGCCATCATATGTACCAACACAGCGTACTGCACCACATTCCAATTATTGGCGGTGAGCATGTCCTGGGACCGCTGGTTCAAAATGGCGTTTAACGTATCCCCGCTGACGTTGAAGGTCATGCTGTATGCGCAAGGGTACAGCGCCATTTCATGTAAATCCTCAAAATTGTAAAGGTTTGTCATAATTCTGCGGCTGTTGGGGTTGTGCCTGAGGTCAAACAGCACACGATCCACTTGGTCGAACTTCCCTTCCGGATACTGATGCTTGATGCCCAGCTGATACCCGTACGCCTTGCCGATGGAGCCGGAGTCGTCCGCCCAGGCATCCCAAATGTTGCCCCGTAGCTCACTGACGTGATTGGACTTCTTCTGCCAGATCCAGAGCAGCTCATCCACTGCGGTCTTCCAATACGTACGACGCAGGGTTAAGATGGGAAATTCCTCATCCAGCTGATACCGGTTGATGATTCCAAACCGCTTGACCGTGTGGGCTGGTGCCCCATCTTCCCACTTGGGACGCACAGGGTACTCTTTGTCCCATACGCCGCGCTCCAAAATTTCTCTGCAATTTTCAATAAAAATCTGATCTGCTCGGCTCATATCTTCCTCCTGTCGGTTCAGATAAAACCGTCCGCCGCGTGGTTCTTCGCGGCGGACGGTTCATAACGGTTTATACCACTTGGGCTTTGATTAAATTGGTCGAACCCGTCCGTCCGATGGGAACGCCGGCTACAATAATCACCGTGTCGCCCCCTTTCACCAGACCTTCCTTCCGGGCACACTCGGCGCAAAGACTGAAAATCCGGTCGGTGGAATCCACCTCTCCAGAAAGATACGGCGAAATGCCCCAAGACAAATTCAGCTGACGGCGCACCCGCTCCGTCAAGGCCACAGCGGCAATGGGACAAGCGGGCTGGAACCGTGCCACCATCCGGGCGGTTTGCCCAGATTTTGTGGCCACCATGATGGCGGTAGCATTCAAATCCATCGCTGCAAGACACCCCGTATGGCTCATCGCGTTTGTGATGGTGCCGTCCAATGGAAACTCCGTATGACGGAATCGTTCCCAATAATCGATGGCACCCTCTGCCGCCAGAACAGTGTCCACCATCTGACGCAGACTTTCCCTTGGATATTTGCCCGACGCTGTCTCACCGGAGAGCATCACACAACTGGAGCCGTCAAATACGGCATTGGCCACATCAGATACCTCTGCCCTTGTGGGGCGAGGATTGCGGATCATAGAATCAAGCATCTGGGTGGCGGTAATGACCGTTTTTCCGCGGATGACACTTTTCCGGATCATCAACTTCTGCAGTGCTGGCACCTCATGGGCGGGAATTTCCACGCCCAGATCTCCTCTGGCCACCATAATGCCGTCGGCCGCCTCGATGATCTCGTCCAGGTTCTGCACGCCCTCCCGATTTTCAATTTTGGCAATGATTCGGATGTCGTTTCCACCGTATTTTTGCAGTGCGGTACGAATGGCGTCCACATCTTGTTTGCTGCGGACAAAAGACGCGGCAATAAAATCAAATTCATGTTCCACGCCAAAAGCAATGTCTGCTTCGTCCCGTTCTGTGAGAGAAGGCAATAGGATGCTGACATCTGGGATATTGATGCTCTTATTGTTGGATAAAACGCCCCCGGTCTTCACCGTGCAGATGATGTCCCTCCCTAAAATGCGGGACACAACCAGCTCAATCAACCCGTCATCCAACAAAATCCGGCACCCGGGGAACAACTCCTGGTGCAGGTTTTCATATGTGACGGACACTTTCGTTGCATCGCCCGGCACCTCATCGGTGGTAAGGGTGAACGTGGCCCCTTCCTTCAGTTCCACCTTGCCAGCAGAAAAGGTCTTCACCCGTACTTCGGGCCCTTTGGTATCTAAAATTGTAGCCACCGGCAGGCCCAATTCGTCCCGCACCCGTTTGAACATTCGGAGCCGCTCCAAATGTTCTGCGTGAGTCCCGTGGGAAAAATTAAACCGGGCGGCATCCATCCCGCCTAAAACCAGGTTGCGAACGCTCTCTTCATCGGAAACAGCAGGGCCAAGGGTACAAATGATTTTTGTTTTTCGCATTGCACTCCCCTTATTCATTTGGTTTCTTCTTCCTCCTGGGTTTGCTCGGGCAGCTTGGACACCAGCGCCCATTCCACCCTGCGCTCTGCGATCTCCTTCACATGGATGTGCAGGCCGCAGGCGTCCACTGTGATTTGTGTCCCGTCTTCTGGGATCACAGAGAGCTGTGCAAAAACGAGGCCACCCAGCGTATCATATTCTTCCTCCAAGGGAAGCAGAATATCCAACGTCTCTGCAACGTTCTCCAATTCTGTGCTGCCTGCAATCCGCCACAGATTATCTTCAATTTTGATGATATCCTGCTCATCCTGTGGATCAAACTCATCATAGATATTGCCTACAATCTCCTCCAGCAGGTCTTCCATGGTCACAAGGCCGCTGGTACCGCCATATTCATCTACCACAATGGCCATATGCACCTTTTTCGTCTGCATATCCCGGAATAGAATATCCGTCCGCACCGATTCCGGTACGAAATAAGCGGGGCGTAAAATCTCTCGCAGGGGCTTTGGCATACCACGATGGGCATTTAATAAATATTGCCGCGTGCTCAGGATCCCAATGATATCGTCTGCGTCTTCCTCATACACCGGAAACCGGGAAAGACCCGTCCGCTCAATGGTGTTCACAATTTCTTCCGGCGTATCTTCCACCCAGATGGCTTTCATATCCGTCCTGTGAATCATCACGTCTTCCGCTGTCATGTTGTTGAACGCAAAGACATTTTCGATCATCGTCCGTTCACTGGATTCAATAGTGCCCTTTTCTTCTCCGATATCCACCATCAACCGAATTTCATCCTCTGATACATCCGACCTCTCCTCGTTGGGGTCGATATGTAGGAGGCATAATATCCCGTTGGTAGAGATGGAAAGCAGCCAAATAAGGGGCTTGAAGACAACAGACGTGCCCCGAATGACACCAGAGGCCATGCGCGCCACTTTTTCTGGGTACTTCATTGCCAGCCGTTTCGGAACGAGTTCACCCAAAACGAGGGTAAAGTACGCCAGAATAAAGGTAATGACGATGACAGAAAGGGCGTGAAGTACGTTTTGAGATAAAGTCGTCACATGGACTATGTCAACCAGCCAGCGGGTCAACCGGTCAGCAAAGTTTTCCGCAGCAAAGGCGCTGCCCAAAAACCCCGCCATGGTGATGCCGATTTGAATGGTGGATAAAAACTTTGCCGGCGTCTCCACAAATTTCATCATCTGTGCCGCTTTTTTGTCACCCTCTTCCGCCTTGCGGCGAAGCCGGTTCTCATTGAGAGAGAGCACTGCAATTTCCGCAGACGCGAAAAATGCATTGATAAAGATCAGAACAAGTTGCAACAATAATTGCGGCCCTATAGGGTCGGATGCCAAGGTGATTCCTCCTTTTTGAATGCGCATGTTACGCGCTTTTTCACATAAGAGCCAGCGCTCTTATTGATACAATCCATAGTATACCATCTTTTTGGAAAAAAAGAAGTCTCTTTTTCTAATGATTTTACAAATTCTTGTCCGAAAATTTACCAGTTTTCTTTTCACTTTTCACAGATGTAGGTCGCTTTTTTCCAGCGCCAGCCGGATACCCGCCGCAAGGGGTATGGCGCAGATCACCGCCAGCGTGCCGTTGATCACCGACGCAATGGCACTCTGCCCCGTCATCAATGCCGCTATAGGCAGCGTCAGATTCTTGACCCATAAATTGATCACAAGGGTCTGTGCCAGATATAAAATGGTATACGTCACCGAACCCAGAATGCCACCCAGCAAGTTGAATTTAAATTGCATTCCGTCTCTGCCCCGCCAGTGGGACACAAGCCCCGCCACAAAACCCAGACAAAATTTGAATACAAAGGTCATCGGCGCATAAGCGATGTACAAAGGATTCGTCAGGTCAAAAAAGCAAGAGCCGATCCCGGCAGCCAACCCACCTTGCAGCGGCCCCATCAGCAGCCCGGACAGCAGGCAAACCACATTGCCCAGATGAATGGCCGTGTTGCCTACGGAAAGTGGAATTACAATCCGCACCCAAGAAGCAGCATACACCAACGCCGCCATCACCGCCGTGATAGCAATGGTACGCACCGTCATTTTTTTCATATTCATTCTTCCCTTCTCTGCATATTCCTACACAGATGCTTTATATTTCCTTTTTTGCTATATTTTTCAATCAATATGCGTTACACTAGGCATCAGACCTTTCAACAACTCAGAAATGCCCTGTAAACAGACACGCACAAATCAAACCACAAGAGGAGGCTTTTAATATGATTCCCATTCGTTCCAGCGGTGTGCTGCTCCATCTCTCTTCCCTGCCCGGCCCTTATGGTGTCGGTTCTATGGGAGAGGACGCCTACCGCTTTGTTGATTTCCTACAGGCCGCTGGCCAGCAGTATTGGCAAATCTTGCCCCTTGTACCGCCAGGCGGCGGCCACTCCCCCTATCAGTCCCATTCCGGCATTGCCGGAAACCCGTTTCTCATTGACTTGGACAAGCTCCGGGCCGATGAACTTTTGACAGAAGAGGAACTGCAGTCTGCCCGGCAGGACACCAAGGACCAGGTGGATTTCGATTTTCTAGCAGAAAACCGTATGGCACTACTTTACACAGCCTTTTCCCGGCGCACACCGGAGCTGGACGGCGCCGTCACAGAATTTACCGCCGCACAAAAGAGCTGGCTGCCCGATTACGCACTGTTCATCGCCCTGCGGGATCATTTCCAGGGAGCAGAGCTTGCCCAATGGCCGGACCACGCCATTGTACGTCGCACCGCTGCGGCCATGAACCGCTATCGCGAGCTGTTGGCAGATCAAATTCAGTTCCATTGCTTTCTACAATACCTCTTTTTCACCCAGTGGCAGGCTCTCCGGTCCTATGCCAACGAAAGAGGCATTTACATCATCGGCGATCTCCCCTTTTACATCTCCGCTGACAGCGCTGACGTTTGGGCCAATCCCACTTTGTTCCGAGTGGATGGCAAACGGGCCCCCCGCTACTTCGCCGGCGTTCCAGCGGATAGCTTTTCCCCCACAGGACAACATTGGGGCAACCCCCTTTATGCCTGGCAAAACCAAGAAAAAGAGAACTTTTCCTTCTGGAAACTGCGCATCCGCCATGCCCTTTCTCAATTCGACCTGTTGCGAATTGATCATTTCCGCGCCATCCACAGCTTTTGGGAAATTCCTGCAAAAGCGGAAACAGCGGCGGACGGCCGCTGGAAAGCGGGCCCTGGCCAAAAACTGTTGGACGTTTTCTTTTCCGTTGGGGCAAAGGATCAGTTTTTGGCGGAAGATTTGGGCGATCTGTCAGAAGCCGCTCACGCTTTTGTTGCAAACAGCGGCCTGCCTACGATGGCGGTTTTGACAGATGCCTTCGACCCTGCCTATGACAATGCCTTCCTCCCTCACAATGTTGCACCCAACACCGTGCTTTATACCTCCACCCATGACACCCCCACCTTTTATCAATTCCTGATGGAACAGGCCGACAGCGAAACCCGCGCCTTTGCGATAGACTATCTCCGCCTACAGGAAGCGGAAGGATACACCTGGGGCGCCATTGCTGGAGCCTTCGCGTCCCCTGCTCGCCTGGTCGTCTGTCCGCTCCAAGATATTCTCTCCCTCGGCGGCGACGCCCGAATGAACACCCCAGGCACCGTGGGTGGATCCAACTGGGCCTGGCGGGTACGGAAGGAAGCATTGAATGAAGAGGTTGCGACACACCTGCGCCATTTAACCCGAGTTTACCGCCGGCTCTCCTGACGTCTGTTTTCGTACATAGCGGGTGACACCTTCCGCAAAATGCCGCTCCACATCCCCCCGGTCACAGAGATATTCCAATACGCAGTGGAGATTTCTCAGGTACACGGCAATGCGCGCCGGTTGCCGGGTGCGGACCGAAAAAGCCCGCCACACAACCTGCGATAATTCATCGGCCGTCATTGGCTCTTGCAAAAATCCGGCAATCTCCCGAACTTTTTCCTCCCGGCTTGCGATGTTGCAGTCAATGAGCTCTGTAATGTCCTCATACACCCCCTTGTGGGCCAAAATATAGGCATCACACCGATAGTCATACAGTTTTCTCTTGCTTTCCAGATCCATGGCATAGGAAAGACTGGTTGGCAATTTGGCTTTTTGCAAGACGTCTTCGCTCATCAATGCATCCCCTACATAAAACACATCGTCTGGGGTGATGATGCCAATGTGCCCCGCCGTATGCCCCGGTAGGTTTACAATGCGGAAGGTGGCGCCGCATACGGAAACCTCCGTCTCTTGGGGGAAAATCACCCGATCCGCTTTTACGAGCATACTGCCAAACAGCGTCTCTACCTGACCGGGAGAACAGACGAAAAACGCCAATTTTCCGGTCAGGGGTGACTGCCCCACTGCTGCCTCCACAAAGGGCAAAACGATCTCTGCCCCCTTGCTTTGAAAATAGCTGTGGTTGCCACTGTGGTCCGTGTGGATATGGGTGCCGATCACCGCGGCAACCTGCAACTGTTCCCGATCCAGCAGTGCCTGCAGCGCCTCCCGATCGGGCGTCTCATACCCGCTGTCCAGCAAGATCACCTCATGTTCTCCCACCTGATAGCAGGGAATCAACTCCGCCGGCGCTTCAATGACAAATGTGTTCCCTCGCACACGCTTCCGTTCCATCTGTTTTCTCCTTTGATTTCCATTTCAAAGCTGGATCTCCACTGGAGCCCGCAGGGCAATACGCTCCGGCGTCACGGTACAGTCATACGCCATCAGACGCACCCCCAAAGACGCAGCGCGGCGCAGCGGCGCACCAAAGGCGGGGTGCGTCTCGTCGTTGGGTTCAAAATACCGGACACCTTCCATCTGAATGACAAAAAACAGACAGGCGTCAATCCCCTGCACTTTGGCTCTGCACAATGTTTCAATGTGCTTCACCCCCCGATGGGTGGGCGCATCCGGAAATCTTACCACGTTATGTTCTTCCAGTGTCACCCCTTTGACCTCCACCAAGGTATGGCCCTGTTCGGTTTCCACCAAAAAATCCAGACGGGAATCTTCCCAAACTTGCTCCTGACGCACCTGCCGGGTTCCCGGGAGAAATCGCCCTTCTCTTGCCCATTCCCCAAACACACCGTTGGGCGCGGCGGCGTCCATATTGATAACCCGCGCCCCCTTTTCCACGGCAATCAAGTCGTATTTTGTCTTGCGTGCCGGGTTCTGTGCTTCCTGCAAATAAACAACTGCACCAGGAACGAGCAGTTCCTTGCAGCGCCCCGTATTTTTTACATGACAAATTTCCACTGTCCCAGATAGCTCCACCAACGCTACAAACCGGTTGGGTCGCTCCAGAAAATGCCCCTTTAAAATGCGTTCATAAATCATAAATGATATTGTATCGAGTTTCGGTCCAAATAGCAAGTCCAAAGCGCTCAATCTCTCGTTTGAAAAACA
>JAQWCP010000019.1:0-764 GCA_028705905.1 Oscillospiraceae bacterium | reverse complement strand
GTATATAAATTGAAAAGGATATTTTCTAAAAAATATATCCCTTTTTTATAATTTCATTGGCTTTATGCAAACCAGTTGAATCTAGAAAAAACGGAAACATGAAGGGAGCTTCTTCTGTTATGCCATGGACATTGTATCATCATCTGATCGCCTCTGTACCAGACGATATTTTCATTGACGAGGTGATATCGGGTCCCAGCTGGACCATGGTGCGCGCCGGTGCCCGCGTGGGCTGTGCCATGACCACCCCAGTGGACACCGTCGCTCCGCTTCATCCCGCTGATTTTGTCGGGGTTTCTTTAAAGAAGGCAGCCGCCTGTGTCAAATCTTGGAATCTTTTGGAGGCCAGTATTGGTATGGCTGCCATCAACGCATATTACAACGATCCTGCACAGGCAGAGCAAATTGCGCAAACGATGCCCCATCTATTAGGTCGGTCAGAGGACGACGCCTTTGCTGCCCACATAGAGGAAATGCAAGGCAAAAAAATTGCCGTCATTGGCCATTTCCCCAATTTGGACCATCTTGCAGAGATAACTACCCTCTCCATTTTGGAGCGGGATCCCCGGTCTGGCGACTATCCTGACACTGCTTGCGAATATTTGCTGCCCGAGCAGGATTTTGTCTTTATCACCGGGAGTACACTGGTCAACAAAACATTACCGCGCCTGCTCGCATTGTCGAAGCAGGCATATACCATCTTGGTAGGTCCCAGCACCCCGCTTTGCCCCGCCCTTTTGGGCTGTGGTGTGGACGAGCTGAAC
>JAQWCP010000266.1 GCA_028705905.1 Oscillospiraceae bacterium | reverse complement strand
GTTTTGTCTATTCTTATGATGATACGTTCTCTTTGGCTTATTGGCCTAGCACGCGAATCAAGCTCTTCACCCCAAGCTTTGCGCTCCTTTGCTCCACTTCTTCCCGTGTCATAGGCGCCGTCAAAAACGCTTTCTCCTCTTCCGGCGCGCCGGAACGGTGTAAAAACGCCACATCGCCAAACGCTTTTTCCACATCTGAAGGCTGGGCGTCAGCCCGTACATACCAGCCGGTTACAACGCCTTCCGATGAAACGGCGGCATCTGCGCCCCCCGGCGCCCAGTTGATATATTTTTTGCTTTCAATATGCCTGGCGGCGTCCATAATATCCGCCACCACCGCGCTGGCGGTAGGCAGCTTTCCGGCGCCTCTGCCGTAGAACATGACCTCTCCGATGGAGTCACCCTTGACCACAATCCCGTTGAATACATCTTCTACGTTGGCAAGAGGACTTTCCTCATCCACCAAGTGGGGCGCCACATATGCGCAAACCTTGCCGTCCGGCTGGCGCATGGCCCTGCCCAGCAGTTTGATCTTCTTGCCGCCGTCCTCTGCATACTGCACATCTTCCAGCGTTATTTTTGTAATGCCTTCCGTGTCGGCCTGGCTGGGATAGATATGTCTTCCAAAGGAAAGAGAAGCCAAAATGCAAATTTTCCGGCAGGCGTCATGTCCCTCTACGTCCGCAGCCGGGTCGCGTTCTGCATACCCCTTCTCCTGCGCCTCCTGAAGCGCCTCTTCAAAAGAAAGGCCCGCCCGGATCATCCGGGTCAAAATGTAATTGGTGGTGCCGTTTAAGATACCGCAAATCTCTGTCAGGTCATTGGCCGCAAGGCACTGGCTGATGGGGCGAATAATGGGAATGCCCCCGCCCACGCTTGCTTCAAACAAGTAACTGAGGTTATTGGAGCGCGCCAGCTGCAGCAGCTCATACCCGTGCTCGGCCACCAGCTCTTTGTTGGACGTGACCACATTCTTGCCTGCCAACAACGCCCTTCTGGTATATTCTAGCGCCGCACCGGTACCGCCCATCGTTTCCACCACAACCTGCACTTCCGGGTCTTGTTCAATCACAGAAAAGTCTTTCACAAACAGGTCGGAAAATGGCCCTTCCGGCATATCACGCCGCACCAGAATATATTTGATGTGAATCGGCGTAGCCACTTTGGCCGCAATCGCGCCCGAGTGGTTTGCAATGACCCCCGCAACCCCGGACCCGACCGTTCCGTATCCTAAAATTGCAACATTAATCATATGATCTCCATCCTTTCCCCATTCCGCTACAGGCTGCGCTGGCCGTGCTGCCTGCTTTATCGCTTAAATTGACCCCCATTATCCCGCCAATATCTCAAACCGAATCACACCTTGCAATGCGGCCGCCTCTTGCAGCAGCTCTTCTACCGAACGCACCATATCAGATGTAGAAGCGCCAATTGTCACCGCAGCACATCCATCCGTCGGAATGCTTTGATTGATGGTCAAAATATTTGTTCTAAACTCTGCAAACACCGATAAAATCGCAGAGAGAACACCCCTTTCATCTTTCAAAAGTGCTTGAAAGGTAATGATCCTTCCTGTCATCATATCGCTAAAGGGGCGCACAGAATCTTTGTATTTATAAAACGCACTGCGGCTGATCCCAACCACCTGCGCAGCCTCATTGACCGTCATGGCCTCGCCGGTTTCCAAAATCCGCTTGGCTTCCGCCACCTTGAGAAAGATTTCGGGAAGGGCGCGCCCTTCCACAATATAATATTTTGACATTTTGCTCACAATCGCCGCCTCCTTCCCACAACACCCGATCATGTCCCTATACAGAGGGCATTTGTTCGCGACACAAGCTATATTTTAGCATGTTTCCTGATATCACGCAACCACAGATTCTTGCAGAAACCAACAATTCTTTTCCATGATCCTCTCCCTTCTTTGTGACATCATCCAAAAAGGCTGGTGAAAGCAGCAATTTTGCTTCACCAGCCTTAAGGTTTTTCCTGTTTCTCTTGTTTCAAACATGACACCAGGCGAAGGGGTGGTCCTTCCCAATGTACAATCCAATCGGCCATCTGCTGGATCTCCTGTAAATCATGGGTAATGACCAGCGCCGGAACGTGCAGCGCGCAAATCCGCTTGATCAGCCTGCTCCGCAAAGGACCATCCAAACCGCTAAATGGCTCGTCCATCAACAAAAATCGACCCCCCTCTGACAGTTTGCCTGGACGTTCCAGACAATATGCCAGCGCCCGGGCCAGGGCCACCCGACGGCGCATTCCCCCGGACAGTTCGCTTGGATACGTTCTTGCTTCCTCTTTCAGCTCCACCAGGGAAAGCCACTCCAGCGCCGCCTGCCGTTCGTGTTTGGATAATACATCCTGGATGTTTTCTGCCGCCGTCCGCCAGGGCAAAAGCCGATCTTCCTGAAACAAAAAGGCGCATTGCCCCTTTTCGACTCCCAGCACCCGGCCGGAATCCGGCTTCTGCAGCCCAGCCAGCACGCGGAGCAGGGTCGTCTTCCCACAACCAGACGGGCCGGTCATGCAAGTGATGCCCGTCTCCGGCATTTGCCAGGACAAATGATCCAATATGCGCTTTTCTGCAAACTGCAACGTAACATCCTCAACCTTCGGCACCCGCTCCGCCTCCTTTTTGCCGCCGCCATTTATGTTCCAGGCGATTCATGCCAAATACCAGCACGCCCTCTACAAAAAAGCTGAGGACAATGACCACCACCGTCCAAGCAAAGAGAGAAGGCGTTTCCAAATATATTTTACTGTAATACACCTGGGTGCCAACTGCCTGTTTGGGCAAACAGAGGACTTCTGCCGCCACACCAGACTTCCACGCAAGACCAAGGGCCGTTTTACAGCCACTGGTGAAATACGGCAGGACAGAAGGCAAATAAATGAGCCGTTTTTGTTTCCAAAATCCGAACCCATAGATTTCTCCCATCTCCAGAAGCAGGGGATCTGTTTCCCGGATCCCCCGGGTGACATTGCCCCAGAGAACCGGCATCACCATCAGCGCCGAAATGAGGGCAGGTAGAAATCCGGTTTGGACCCAAAGGAGCATCAGCACAATGAAGGACGCCACCGGCGTAGCCCGCACAACCCGCACCGCAGGGGATAGCAACAAGTCCGCAACGGAGAACGACGCTGTGAGAACGCCCACCACAGAACCCAGAAAAACGCCAAGCAAAAACCCAATAAAAATGCGCAGCAAGGTTCCCGCGGCACTTTT
>JAQWCP010000018.1 GCA_028705905.1 Oscillospiraceae bacterium | reverse complement strand
TCCCTTTTCCTTCCCTTCCGTCTGTAAACAGCGCAAATTTGCGATAAGTAACCTCATCGCAAATTTCCGCTGTTAAATTCAGTTTTCCTCAGTTTTGCTCGGCCAATTGAGATTCCAGATTGCTGGGAATCTTCACCCCGATTTCCTTTGCCACATCTTTGTTGATGACCAATGTCAAATCAGCCGATTCCATAAACTGAATTGGCATAGAAGCAGGCGCTTTTCCATTGGCCAAAATGTCATACGCCATGAGTCCGGCTTGATATCCCAACGTATAGTAATTGACAGAATAAGTGGCAAACCCACCGGACGTAACCATATTTTCTTCCCCACAGAAGGTCGGGATCTTTGCCTGCATAGCAATGTTCTTCACAATTTGCATATTGGAAGCAAAGAGATTATCGGTGGGGATGTACAGAGCATCTTGCTCGCCGCAAGCCTTCGTGACAACGGTCTGAACTTCGTTGGAGTCAGCAGCAGTGTAAATTGCCACCGTATAGCCAGCGGCTTCCAACGCTGTTTTTGCCTGCTCCGCCTGCACAACGGAATTGTCCTCTGCGGAACAATACACGATTCCTACCTTCTTGACATCCGGGCAAAGCTGCTGGATCAGCTTGACATGTTCATTGATGGGGCTGAGGTCGGAACAACCTGTAACATTCCGGCCCGGCGCTTCGTTTGACTCCACCAAGCCAGCAACTTCATAGTCTGTGATGGACACGCCCACAATGGGAATGGTGTTGGTGGCCTGGGCGGATGCCTGGGCCGCGCCGGTGGCGTTTGCCAAAATGAGATCCACGCCGTCATTCACAAACTTGGTGGCGATGGTGGTGCAATTGGTGGCCTCACCCTGGGCATTTTGATAATCGAACGATACGGCATCCCCCAGCTTCTCCTTCAAAGCAGCCTGGAATCCTTCTGTGGCTTTGTCCAGTGCGTTGTGCTCAACCAACTGAACAATGCCAATCTTGTACGTCTTTCCGTTTGCGCTGGGTGTCCCGCTATCCGAAGGTGCCGGGCTCTGGGTTCCTCCTTGCTGACCGCAAGCTGCCAAAGCAAATAACATGGAAATGGCCAATGCGGCTGCAAACAATTTTGCAAGTTTCTTCATCATGTACGCTCCTTTTCCTTTTTAAATAAAAAACCGTCCTCCGACACAGTCAGAGGACGGGCTTACCCGTGTTACCACCTCAGTTCCGCAAAGCCTCCCGACTTTACGCTTGGCGAGTTCTCACACTCTCGGCGGATCACGACGCCAACCGACCACAGCCTACTACCACGAATGGATTCAGCGGGCAACTTCTAAGAGGAATTCCGAACGAGGTTCATGTCCTTGCAGCTACCGGACACTCTCTGCATCCCCTTTGTCGTTCGCACGTCTCTCAATCATCGTCTTTTCAAGATATTAACTGCATTATAAATGGCTTTTTAAAGCTTGTCAATCATTTTTCCTAAAACACCGCTTTAAAGGGCTAAATTCTACAGTTGCTACAAATATTTTTCGGATTTCTGTGAAAAATGAAAGATATGCATCTGATGCATAAAAAAACACGCTGCTGAAGTGAAGCTTTCAGCAGCGCGCGAAAATTAGAGTTGCACTTTTTCCTTTCGCTTTAGTTGCAAACGATCTGCAATCATGGCAATGAATTCGCTGTTTGTGGGTTTTCCCTTTGCATTTGACACGGTATAGCCAAAATACTTCTGCAACGTTTCTAAATCGCCTCTGTCCCACGCCACCTCGATGGCATGACGGATCGCCCTCTCAACCCGGGACGGAGTGGTGCTAAACCGTTTGGCTACTTCTGGATACAACACTTTTGTCACCGCATTGATCACATCCATGTCGTGAACTGCCAACACAATCGCCTCGCGCAAATACTGATAGCCTTTGATGTGCGCTGGCACGCCGATCTCGTGGATGATGGCCGTCACCAATACTTCCAGACTTTCGCCCCTGGACGGACGAAGCAAAGAAATTTCTTCCGAAGGAACCGTTGATCCGCTTCGCATTTGACGAATGCGTTCCATCACACTATTTGGTCTGCATGGTTTCATCATAAAATAGCCCGCGCCCAATGCCGCCGCCTGTTGCACCACGTGCTCTTTTACAAAATTAGACAAGACCAGCACTTCCATCTTCGGCCAACGATTGGCGGGGTCAATCTCTTTTAAGGCTTCCAGACCGTCCATCTGCGCCAAAAGCACATCCATGACCAAAACGTCAGGACGCAACTCACCAGCCATGCGAACCAACTCTGCTCCGTCGCCCGTTTGACCCACAATGTCCAGGTCTTCTTCATCCGATAGCGTTTCTGCCAGCAAAGAACGGAACTCTTCTCCCGCATCTGCAACTAGGATACGAACTTGATTACCCATTATTCCATCTCCCTCACCATTTCTGACTCCGTTTCATATTACAACAAGCACCTGTCTATAAATTACCATAAAATGACAGCGTTTTCAAGAGATTTTTATTGTTTTGTGAGAGAAATATTTGACTTATTTTACTAAAAACCTTTAGTTTGTTTTTATTTTTTATTTTTTGCGACAAAGTTCGATAAAGCTTAATTAGGAAGCAATTTGTGTTTCTTCCATTCCCCAGTGCTCTACCATTTTCTCAATAAATATACCATACCCCTTCGTGGGGTCTTCCACGAGCACATGTGTGACGGCTCCGATGAGTTTTCCATCCTGCAAAATTGGGCTGCCGCTCATACCCTGTACGATGCCGCCAGTGGTCTCCAGCAGTTTAGGGTCTGTCACATGAATCATCAAATTCCGGCCACTATCAGAGAACCCGCGATAAATTTTTGTGATTTCGATTTCATATTCACAGACGGTATCTCCCATCACATTAGATAAAATGGTGGCCTTGCCCACTTTGGCTTCGGTTCGGCCTGCCGCAGGCAAAGGATCTTGTCCCGCAAAATACTTGCTGTTTTCTGTCAACCCGAATACGCCGGAGTCCGTGTTGGCATAAAGAGAACCCAAGTCTTTTGTCAGATCAAATTTCCCTTGCAGTTCTCCCGGCGTTCCCGATTGCCCCTTTACCACATTTGCCACAGAAGATCCCATAATGGATCCGGAGGCCAAAGGAATCAGCATAAACGTGTCAATATCATTGATTCCATGCCCCAACGCACCAAATACGCCGCTTTCCGGGTCGTAAAACGTAATCGTTCCAATCCCCGCCATGCTGTCTCTGGTCCAGGCGCCCAAGCGGTAGCACCCGTCCTCCACACCCATGGCCGCCGTTGCGTTTAATTCCATTTCCTGTCCACTTCGCAAAATATGCAGTGTTACCGCTGCACTGTTCGCCTTCTGCAACGTGTCCCGCAGTTCTTCCGCCGACTGAATTTCCTCTCCATTCACCTGGGTGATGATATCCCCTTCTTTCAGCCCGCACGTTTTCGCCGGGCAGGATGTGCCGTTTTCGCCAATCACTTCAGAAAGTCCAATCACCATCACGCCGTCTGCAAACAGCTTAATCCCAACGGTCCGTCCCACGGGAACCAATGTTTCCCCCATTCCTCCTACTGTTTTCATCGCTTCCACTGCACGTACCCGCATGGGCGCAGTCCAGAACATCGTGGCCACCAGCAGAATGCAAACGAACCGCAAAAGCATCATTGCAATTCCAGGCAGATTGTTCGTTTCCTCTTTCATTCCATCCCCTCTTCCGCCATTGTAAACGCGACCGCAACACAAGCGATGCAATCGCCTTTTTAATATGCCTGATTTTATCGAAATCAAGCACATCATTCGTTGCCAAAGTCAGACTACATTGGGATGGTAGAAATGGATGGACTCGTTCTTTTTTAGTAAAAAATATGTTTGACCTGCTCCCACAATTCGATGCACCGAAACCGGAAAACATAGCCTTCTTCCTGTTCTGTAATCAATGCGATTTCCTCCGCCGTGAGGCCGGCGGCACTCGCCACGTCCTCCACGTCCTCTGTGGCAACGCCTGTACAAAGGGGCGGAAACAGGACGCACCACCAATTGGCGCCTTTCCCTTCGCCCAGAACAATGCGCAGAGCGGTATAGTCTCCGGCCGGCAGCGCAAACCCCTCATATTCCTTGGTTGGGAAAAACGCCCGTTCCAGCGATGCCGTCACCGTATAAGTATCTCCCGCTTCAAAAACCACTTCCTGCCCCACCTTCGCCAGTTTTGGAAGCGCTTCCTGAATTTTTTGTTTCGCCTGTGCCAGGTCCGTCTCCTCTTCCAATAAGCATTGCACTTCTTCCAGCAACTGATCCCGCACCAAAAGCTTCACCTTTTGATCCCACACACTGTCTGAATTGGCCACAACATGCAGACGCACCATTTTCTCGGCCAGTGCAGCCTGCGCGCCATTGAGGCGCCCGCCAAACAAAAGGGAAACCGCCACGCCAACCAAAAGAGAAACTTCTAACTTCTTCCACCTGTTCAAAAAAACACCGCCTATCCAAAAACATTCTGTCTTTAGGATAGACGGTATTTTCTCGTTTTAAACCGATCGGGTAAAAAAACAATCGGCATATTGTTTTTTTAATATTTGAAATGCTGTTTCGGCCTCTTGGCGGGCCGCATACAGGCCAAACATCGTTGGCCCTGTTCCGCTCATGGAAACGCCCAAAGCGCCGCTGTCGATCATGACAGCCCGGATATGGGCCAGCTCCTCTTGCCGTTTTGGCTCCAGGAAGGATTCGAACACGTTATACACCCGCCTGGCAACGCCCTCCAAATCGCCTGCCTCCAGCGCCGCTAAAATGCCTGCGGTATCCGGCCGGCAACGAATCTTATCCACACGGAGCTTCGAAAACAGCGTTGGTGTGGAAATGGAAAATTTCGGTTTGCATATCACAAAAAAGCAAGGGGGCAAAGACGGCAGAGGCCGCAGCCGCTCTCCTTTGCCCTCCGCCAGCACAGTTCCTCCGCAGATGCAGTAAGGGACATCTGACCCAATGGATTCCCCCACCTGTTGTAGCTGCCGCAGAGACAACGCACCATACTGTGCATTCAGCGCCCGCAAAACAGCGGCGCCGTCGCTGCTACCCCCGCCCATTCCCGCGCAGACGGGAATCTGCTTTTGAATTTGAATCTCCAGCCCGGGAAACGGCAGGGCGGCCGCTTCAAAATAACGCATTGCGGCGACCGCGGCCAAATTTTTGTGGTCATCGGGCAAGTAAGGGACATCGGTATGGATGCGCATGACACCGTTTCCCGTCTCTCTCAGGGTGATGGTGTCCCATAATTCCACCGTCTGCATGACCATGCAAAGGTCGTGATACCCATCTGGTCGCCGGGCGGTGACATCTAATGTCAGATTAAGTTTGGCAAACGCCCGTTCCGTTTTCGAAAATGGCATCGGTCTTCTCCTTTACGACCCTCATCGGATCTTCCGGCATTCCAAATAGTACCGCTTGTCCCATGCTTCCCCCATGGAAAACGTCTTTCGGGGCAAAACCCCTTCTGCCATGACCGTGGGGAACAACTGGGCTTTTTCCATTGCCGGCAAAATGAAGCCAATGTTTCCTGGCTGTTGGCCCAATTCGCGTGTCACATCCGCACCGTGGATGTAGTCCACTCTTCCGCCGTACGCCTTGATATATTCGTCCAAAAAGTTTTGCAGCGTTCCCACTTCCAACTTGGCCTTGGGATGGGGCACCGTAACAACGCCCTGCTCTTCCCCGAACACATAGCGGATTTGATGCCCCTCTCCTTCTCCCTGGAACGCACCTTGGTACCACAGCAGCAGCTTTTGAACCAAATCTTCCGGGGAAACATCAAACACCACCCGATGGATTGGCTCAAACTCCAAGGAGTCATCGTGTAAATTCACAAGCTCCGCCATGGCAAAGCGTGCCGGCATGGTATCCCATTGGTCTCTGGGCGTTGTCCGCTTTTGCCGGTCATAGTTTTCCTTTGCCGTTGCAAGGGAATGGTTCCCATCGCCCACGGCAAAAAGAAGCACCGGCACATCCGGCATGTGATATTTTTCCGCCACAACAGCAGGGTCGGCAAGCATGGTTAACGCCTCTGCCAGCTGTGCCTCCTGTTCCTTTGTCACTTGCCAGCCAGCGATAGACCCGCCGTGTTCCATCAACTCAAATTGATACAGCGGCTTCATTTCTGCCGTCTGGCTGCCCATTGTCTCTACGGCCGTTTTCAATGGATCGTCAATGAGCAGCATGATATGAGACGTCTCCAAAGATGCGTCTTTGCGCACTGCCACCCGCGGCGGGATGCGGCTGAGCACCGTCCCCTCCGTCGCCCGAATCAACGATGTGGCACCAGGCCGGTAATCATATTGCTCCAAATCCACAACGCCCACAATCCCACGGCGTACTTTTCCGTTGGCCTGGGTACGTTCTACATAAATCAAGCTGTGTTCCAATGTTTGAAACACGCCTTCTGACAAATACTTTGTCATCGTCTCGTTAATCTCTCGAACACTAGCCGCTTCCCGATCTGTTCCCAAGCGGCTTTCCGGCA
Organism: Oscillospiraceae bacterium; assembly: GCA_028705905.1. GTDB lineage: Bacteria > Bacillota > Clostridia > Oscillospirales > Oscillospiraceae > RGIG529. The sequence continues at coordinate 7,027 of JAQWCP010000018.1, read as the reverse complement.
AAATCAGGTGCAGAGTAGAGGGCTTATCCCCCACAAATTGCTCCACCCGCTCCCAATATTCCGGCTGAGAGGTAAACTGGTCACAAGCCACAACGCTCCATGGCGTCATATCCTCCTGCTTCGGCAGCAAAAAATCTGCCGGAAGAAACCCCAATTGGTCCAAACACTTCTTCATCATTCGTCACTCCTGCTGGCTCTTTATTCCCCGTCCATCTGAAACAATATAGACATCAGGCGGGTCCCATCCTCAATCAACCGTCCCTGCTCTCCGGACACCTCGTCATAAGGCAATCCTGCCCCAGTATCTACGCCGCTTTGATACAGCAAAAATGGCACCGGATCGCCGTCATGTCCCCTGTTGGACGTCAGTGTTTTATGGTCACTCAAAATCAACATGCGGTACGGAAGCCCGGCCCGTTCCATCGCTTCTGTCAGCGGGCACACCACCAGATGATCCAGTCTTCTGATGGCTTCGATCTTGCCTTCTGTATCTCCGTTGTGGGTACATTCGTCCGGTGCTTCAATGTGTACAGCGGCAAAATCGCACCCGTTTAAAAGTGCTTCCACCGCCGCATCCACTTTCCCCTGATAATTGGTATCCAGTTCCCCCGTGGCGCCTTCTACCAGCTTGATATCCAGCCCTGCCAACCTCGCGATACCATGACACAGGGGGACGGCCGAAATGACAACCCCCTTTTTTTGATACTTTTCTACAAAAGAATCCAGCCCAACTGCCGTTCCCTCCGCCCAGAACCAAATCCCGTTGGCGGGGCGCTTCCCCATCTTCCGTCTGGCCTCGTTGAGTGGATGGTGATCCAAAATTTCATGGGCTTTTTCCATTAGCTTCCGCAATACAGCGGCATTCTCACATCCCGTTGGCATCAACGGGCCAATGACTTCACCCAAATGGTCATGTGGGGGTGGCGCCACCAGCCCCTGAATGGAAGCGCCTTTCTGCACCCCGATATGCCGGAAGGAAGGGCTTGGATAAATCTGCAATCCTGCCTGCTCCGCCAGAGGTGCAAACTCCGGATGAGAAAAGAGGGCATTGATGATGGCAATGGATTCTTCTCCTTCGATAGAGCCGGCATTGTGAGATACGATCTTTTTCTCTAAAAAAGGTTTTTCTACATCTTCATACGTCACCATATTGCAGCGGTAAGATACGTCGCCTGGCGCCAAAGAGATACCGGAACCCGCCGCCTCCAATGGGGAGCGCCCCGTGTAGCAAACCTTGGGGTCTGCGCCAAAGATCGATAAAATGGCAGTGTCGCTGCCCGGCGGCACCTCCACAGGTACCGTTCGCACCCATCCCACTTCGCCTTTCTTGGCAAGGGCATCCATACATGGCGTGTCCGCCACCTGAATTGGTGTACGCCCCCCCAGAGACGGCACCGGATTATCTGCCATGCCGTCTCCAATTACTAAAATATATTTCATCGCATTCTACTTCTTTCTATCAGTCATAATGGGAAAACGGCTTCATCAAAAGCAGAACCGGTTCCATCCTTTTTCTTTGCTGTTTTAGGATAGTATGTACGGGTTTTCAGCGTGTCAACCATGAATTTACGCGCTTTGCTCCTGCTTCAGTTTCACCAAAAACCGCTCCATCCGATGCAATGCTTCCGTGATGCCTTCTTTCGAAGTGGCATAACAGCAACGGACAAACCCTTCCCCGCCAGGGCCAAATGCCGTCCCGGAAATGACCGCCACTTTTTCTTCGATCAATAACCGTTCGCAGAATTCATCCGATGACAATCCGCTGCTGCGGATGCAGGGGAATACATAAAACGCGCCCCTTGGCTCAAAACAGTGAAAGCCAATTTCCCGCAACCCGCTGACAATCATTTTTCGGCGCTCGTCGTAGGAATCGCGCATCATGGCGATGTCATGCGTCCCATGCCTCATGGCCTGCACGGCAGCATGCTGGCTCATGGTTGGCGCAGACATGATCCCAAACTGGTGAATTTTTGTAATCTGGTCAACCAGTTCCGGCACACCGCAAACATACCCCAAACGCCAGCCGGTCATGGCAAACGCCTTGGAAAAGCCGCTGGCAATTACGGTCCTGTCATACATCCCCGGGATGTTGGCTATGGAAACATGTTTGCTGCCATAGGTCAGCTCCGCATAAATTTCATCTGACAGCACCACAATATTGGTACCTTCCAGAACCTCCGCCAGCGCTTCCAGGTCTTCTCTTTCCATAATTCCGCCCGTGGGATTGCTGGGATAGGGCAGCACCAGCATCTTCGTCTTGCTGGTGATCGCATCTTTCAGTTCCTGGGCTGTCAAGCGGAATTCATTCTTCTCCTGTGTTTCCACGTAAATCGGGACCCCGCCGGTCAATTCCACCAAAGGACCGTAGCAGACAAAAGAAGGTGTGGGGATAATCACTTCATCTCCAAAGTCTACCAGTGCGCGAATGGCCAGGTCAATGGCTTCACTGCCGCCCACTGTAACACAAATTTGATGGGTGGGATCATAATGCAACCCAAGGGTGCGCTCCATATAAGCCGAGATCTCGGTGCGAAGGGCCATCATACCTGCATTGGATGTATATTTTGTATGTCCGGCTTGCAAAGACTGAATGCCGACATCTCGAATATGATCCGGCGTAACAAAATCCGGCTCGCCCACGCCCAGAGAAATGACGTCGTCCATCTCCTCTAAAATATCAAAAAATTTTCTAATTCCAGATGGTTGTAGCGCAGTCGCACGTTTAGACAAGATCGAGTCATACTGCAGCATGCTCATTCGCTTCCTTTCTTTTGTCCACACAAGGCAAACACCATATAGTTTCTCCATTATACTACAATTTGCCTTCTTTTCAAGCAAAAATTCTATAGATTGATACACTCATTCCTGTTTCCAGCGCATTTCCCATGAAAGCACCTCTCTCTTTCACGTTTCCCTTGTCATTATGTCCGAATGTCCGATTTTCATCTCCCTTGTATAATTCCAAAAAAGGGGGAAAGACTACCTTCGTCGGCGTCAAAAGAGAGGAGTCTCAGAAATGATTATGGATAAAATCGCACTGGTTCTGGCCATCATCGGTGGGCTCAACTGGGGCAGCATCGGATTGTTTCAATTTGATATCGTAGCATTCGCATGCGGTGGCAGCGCCTCGCCAGTCAGCCGCGTCATCTACACGCTCGTTGGCCTTGCCGCCATCTGGTGTATTTCCCTTCTGTTCCGGGATCGTAACCCGGTGGATCACGATGAATAACAACAACGGGACGGCAATTTGTCGTCCCATTGTTGTTATTTGCCATCGCAAAGCTCCATTGCCACAGCACCAGATAACAAAAGCCCCGCACAAGCTGGAACCCAAGGGACGCTGGCCGGAACACTACGCCGGCCAGGCGGGGGCGCTTCCTTCTGTTCCGGCTGAACCGGAAGCTCGGGGGAATACACAACTTTAAGATGCAAAATCCCCCGCTGTCGCAGCTCTTTTCGAATCACCCGCGCAAGGGGACACCCGCTGGTTTTGGAAATGTCCGCCACACGAAAGGCCGAGCCATCTATCTTGTTTCCTGTTCCCATGGAGGATATGATAGGGATCCCTCTGGATATAGCAGTCTCGATCAAATCCAATTTGCAGGAAACAAGGTCTATGGCATCCACAATATAATCATATTGAATGCCTCCAAAAAAAATGTCCCGATTGGATTGGTCGTAATGCTCCGCTTTGGTATATACGCGGCAAGCCGGATTGATGTCATGTACGCGGTTGGCCATTGCTTCTGTTTTCTGCATGCCCAGCGTGGAGTGGGTGGCCCCAATCTGGCGGTTGAGATTTGTCAGACTGATGGTATCATGGTCTACCAGCGTCAGGGCACCAACACCAGCTCGCGCCAACCCCTCCACAACATATCCACCTACGCCCCCCAGCCCAAACACCGCTACATGAGCGGCCTTCAGCCGCTCCATGGCGGATGCGCCCAGCATCATTTCCGTCCGCAAAAATTGCTCCGCTTCCCAGTTCATACTGCCTCCTGCGTAGAATCAAAAGCGCCTCAAACAGATGTTTGGGGCGCCCTTGTCTTATTTCACATACTTCAAACCGCTCTCATTGCGCTCCAAAGGGTACTCCTTTTTGACATTTTCATACCACTTTTCATACTCTGCGGTTTGCATTGCACTTTTAACCTGCAATTTCCAGTACACTTGGTCCGGGCCCATGATATATACAATATAACAAGCGCCGCTTTCCGTTGCCACCACGGTGGTGTCACCTGCCTTGCGGCCTTCTGCAAATACCCACTCGCTCACCTCGGCGCTCAGGGTGTCTTTGTTGGCCTGTTGATATAAGCCGCCGTCCTCTTTGGTATTTTCATCATCAGATTGTTCTTTTGCCAAGGCCGCAAAACTATCTTCCGTCTTGTCGCCCTGCTCCCACTGAGCCAAAATGTTCTCTGCCTTCGTCTTGGTGGCGGCCTTCTGCTCATCTGTCACGGTGTCGGTGCCTTCCATCGCCGCCGGAGAAAGCGAAATCTGACGGATGTTCATGGTTTCATAATCATTGCGGCCGCGGCTGAGGAACTGAAGCACATAATAGCCATCGGCTTCTTCTGAAACAGTCACATCTCCCGCTGTTCGGTCTGGTGAGAAAGCCCATTCTTGATATGCTGTATTGCTCACCGCCGATTTGGACACGTCCGTTGCCGTGCTGGCAGATGAGTCTTGATACGTTTCCTTCTCACCTTCTACCGCATATTCCTGTGTCAGAGCAGTGAAATCTTTGCCAGCTTTCACCTTGTTCGCCATCTCATTGGCCAGCTTGGACGCCTGCTCCATGGCCGCCTTTGTTTCTTCTTCCGTGGCCTTCACTTCATTTTCTTCTGCATCCGTCTTGGCCTCTGGCGTGCCGCCGAAGTAGAAATAACGATAGCTTACAATGTCAAAGTCATTTTTATGCCCGTCATAATACGCCGTGATTTCGTCCTCAGAATATTGCATCTGTTCTGTCAAATGCTTGGCATAATCGTCTGCCAGCAACATGTTTTCCAACTGCTCAAAGTATAATTTTTCCGTTACGCCAGTGCCCAGGGATGCAAAGTATGTCCCTTTGGTGATATTATTGTTGACGCAATATACTGTGAGCTCGTCCTTTGTCTGCTGCAGATATGCCTGGCTTTCTTCTGACAGGGAAATGTTAGCCTTCCGCGCCTCTGAAGAGAGGATGATGGCGCGCTCCATGTTATCAATACCCATATCTTTAAAATAATCGGCCCAGGTTTTCCCGTCCTCTCCATATTCCTGCTGATCCAGCGGCTTGCTGGTATCCAACCCAAACATAGAGGCATAATCCCCATACGTATTCAAAAATTGATTGTATGCGCTACGATAATAAAATTGCACAACACCTGTGGAATAGTTTTTCCCGGCCACAGTCACTGCTGTTTTGGATTTTTGAATGATCCCAGAATTCCAGATGGCCAGTGCGGCGATGGCCAAAAATACAACCACGGATATGACAATGGTTGCAACTTTTTTCCCATTCCCATTGGCCGCCCCCCGCTGGTTCCGCCGCTTCTGTTTTTCTTTGCTCATGCGTTTCCTTCCTCTCGTTCCCAGATGGCGGATCAAAGCCAACCCGCCTGTGCGAAAACAGATTGGCAGAAAGCTGCTGCCAATGTGTTTCTTGAATTCCAATTTACAATGGTGCTATTATAGCGCAAATGCCACCGCCTTGCAAGCATAAGCGGTTCCTTTCCCAAATTCTTTACAAATATTCCACAGAATGCCGGAAAAAGAGGGCGCTTTCACAATGTGAAAACGCCCTCTGCTTGAATATTTGTCTTATTTCACTTCGACAGTTGCGCCAACCTCTTCCAGCTTTGCTTTCAGAGCTTCGGCATCTTCCTTGGAAGCGCCTTCCTTGACAGCCTTGGGAGCAGCCTCAACCAGTGCCTTTGCCTCTGCAAGGCCCAGACCGGTCACTTCACGAACCAGCTTGATCACCTTGATTTTTTCAGCGCCAAAGTTGGTCAAAACCACATCAAACTCTGTCTTTTCCTCAGCAGCAGCGGCAGCAACAGGAGCAGCAGCAACAGCAACAGCAGCAGGAGCAGCGGCAGATACGCCAAATTCATCTTCCAGAGCATGTACCAGTTCGGACAGATCCAGAACCGTCAGAGTTTTGATTTCTTCAATCAAAGCAGTTACTTTTTCGCTTGCCATTATTCATTACCTCCAAAAATATTTCATTAAGATTTGTTTGTGAAAGGATTAGGCACTTGCCTTTTGATCGGCAATGGCCTGTAAAGCCACGGCCAAGCCACGGATATTTGCGTTCAATACGTTGGCAAGGCCGGTGATCGGTGCCAACATAGTACCCAGAACCTGTGCCTGCAGCACTTCTTTTGCTGGCAACTCTGCCAGAGCATCGACTTCTGCGGGAGAAATCACTTTCCCATCCACAAAGCCGGCTTTTACCACGAACTTCTTGCCACCCATTTTTTTGACAAATTCGCTGATGATTTTAGCCGGTGCGACGGGATCTTCATAACTGAGGGCCAAAGCCGTTGTCCCATGTAGAATGGGATCCAACGCATCCAGTCCTACCTTCTGCGCTGCAAATCGAGTCAACGTGTTTTTGACAACGCTGTATTCCACCTGATTCTTACGCATCTCGCTACGCAGCTCCGTGTCTTCTGCCACGGTAATTCCCTTGTAGTCTACAAAAACGCCCGCATTGGCTTTTTGCAGCTTGTCGGACAACATGTCCACAATCCCTTGCTTTTCCTGCAACACTTTTGCATTTGGCATACTGTTTTTTCACCTCCATATACATTATCTCGACACGCTCCCATCTACAGGTCTGTATCTGGAGTGAGCCTTTCAACAAAAAAACTGTCCTCGCTCCATAAAGACACGAGGACAGTTTGCACCCTTAAAAAAAACGCAACTGCTTTCCTCGGCAGGATTTATGCATCCGCACCTGCTGTCTCTGGAACGCGAAAGTTATTGTATCAAAAAGAAACCACTTCTGTCAAGAAAAACTTTTTGACGATCTCTTCTT
>JAQWCP010000265.1 GCA_028705905.1 Oscillospiraceae bacterium | reverse complement strand
CGCAAGAACCATTCAGCGCAGCCGCGCCGGTGTGAAAACGGCAGGGATCGCCGTTGCCGTCCGGTATTTGCATGCGCCATCCAGTGTGGTTGCAATCAAAGATATAGAAAAGCTCTATCACATGGCGCGGGGGTTTTTGGAAAAATTGGGCGAGGAATCCCTTTGATATTCCGTTGCCTTGAAACTTGAAATTGGAGAAAGATAGTTATGAAAGAAGAACAGAGCAACCCTCTGGGCCTTTCCGAAATAGTGATGGATCTGGCGCAGAGGGCAGAAGCGGAGATCAAAGAAGCGTTTGCCCGCACAGAAAGCATCGCGCTGAAAAACAGTCAAAAGGTGCTGGCGGCATTCCAGAAATATCGCGTGTCGGATGGTTGCTTTGCCGGCACAACAGGGTATGGATATGACGACAAGGGCCGGGATTTATTAGACTTAATTTATGCAGAAGTATTTCATACAGAGGCAGCCCTGGTGAGAATCGGCTTTGTCAACGGAACCCATGCCATTACCAGCGCATTATTTGGTACCCTGCGACCGGGAGATACGTTGGTCTCGGTTACAGGCGCGCCGTATGATACATTGCTTGGCGTGATCAATGGGGCAGGCACTGGTTCATTGAAAGAATTCGGTGTTCTGTATGAACAGGTGGAGCTGTGCAAGGACGGAACACCAGATTTCGGGGCGGTTTCAAAGGCAGTGGCCAAGGATACCGTCAAAATGGTGTTTATCTCCCGTTCCCGTGGATATTCCACACGGCCTTCTTTGCGTATTGAACAAATTGGGGCATTGTGCGACTGCATCAAAACGGCCAATCCCAATGCGGTGATTTTGGTGGACAATTGTTATGGCGAATTTGTGGAGGCCCAAGAGCCAACTGAAGTAGGGGCAGACCTCATTGCAGGGTCTTTGATTAAAAACCCGGGAGGAGGGCTGGCGCCAACGGGAGGATATCTTGCGGGGCGAGAGGATTTGGTTCAGTTGGCGGCAATGCGTCTCACTGCCCCGGGGATTGGTGGCGAATGTGGCCCCACCATTGGGCAAAACAGGCTGCTGTACCAAGGATTTTTCTTAGCGCCTCATGTGGTGGCGCAGGCCGTGAAAACGGCAATTTTTACGGCGAAGATGATGGAACTATTGGGGTATCAGACGGATCCCGCTCCTGATGCCATCCGTACGGATATTGTCCAGACCATCTCCTTTGGTGCGCCGGAGCCAATTTGCCGATTTTGTAAAGGCATTCAAATGGGCGCACCTGTCGATTCCTTTGTGACGCCGGAGCCATGGGATATGCCAGGATATGATTGCAAGGTGATCATGGCGGCCGGCGCATTTATCCAAGGTGCCTCCATTGAATTATCTTGTGACGCGCCGATGAGGAGTCCGTACCTGGCTTATCTACAAGGTGCGTTGACATATGAATCGGGCAAGACAGGCGTGTTGCTGGCGGTACAGCAATTGTTGGCAGGACAAGAATAGAGTCGGAATAGCACAAGCCGGCTTTTGCATACAGTAGAGGTATGGGGGTGACCTGTATGCTACGTATGCGTTCCATGTGCCGGCGAGGGCGCTCGCCACCTGTGCGCCGGCCCCGCACCCTGAAAAACCAGCTGTTCCGAGGAATCTGTTGGTTTTTTTGTTTGAGTCTGCTGTGTCTATTGATCTTTCAATGGAAAATTCGGCCTATCTTGGTTGGCCTGGCCGATACGAAAGTATCCAATGTTGTAACAGAGGCCATTGATGCTTCAGTTCTGAAAGAGCTGTCAGAAGAGGCGGTTTCTTATGAAGATCTGATTCAGTTTGAAAAAGATGAATCGGGGAACATTACTGCAATGAAGAGCAATATGACCGGGTTGACACGTGTGAGATACCGTTTGGTTTCTCAGGTGCTTGCAGATTTATCTGATTTCACATTGACAGAAATTGGAATTCCGGTCGGAAACTTAACAGAAAGCGTATTTTTATCTGGCTGGGGGCCAGAAATTCCTGTGCGCATTTTATCCATTGGAACAGTGGAATCTGGATTCGACAATTCCTTTCACGCAACGGGGATTAACCAAACGATTCACAGTATTTTATTTCATATTACAGTGGAGGTTCGCATTTTGGTACCTGGTGGAGTGGCCAGCACAACAGTGGAAAGTACGGTCAATGTTGCGGAGACGGTTATCGTTGGTACTGTACCGGATAGTTATACTTATTTTAGCCAGTTTGATACTGTGAAAGAAGCGTCTGAAGCGTATTTCGATTATGGTTCGCAGCTGGAAGAATAGCGAAAAGGAGAAGCCGTGCTATGGATGTGACAACAGAAGTACAACAATTGCGAAAGACAATAGATGAACACAATTATCGATATTATGTGAAAGACAATCCCGTTATTTCAGATTATGAATACGATCAAATGATGCGGAGGCTTATCACACTAGAAGAGGAGAATCCGGAGCTAATCACTCCGGATTCTCCAACCCAGCGAGTGGGCGGTATGCCTGTTTCCGCATTTGCATCGGTTCGCCATCGTGTCCCGTTAGAGAGTTTGCAGGATGTTTTTTCCATGGAGGAGCTATTTGCATTTGACCAGAGAGTGCGTGGGATGGTGCCATCCCCCCAGTATGTGGTGGAACCGAAGGTGGACGGGCTGTCGGTTGCTTTGGAATATGAAGGTGGGCGGTTGGTGCGCGGCGCGACCAGAGGAGATGGTGTGACAGGAGAAGACGTGACGGAAAACATTAAAACAATTGCGTCGATTCCCCTGCGGATTGAACATGCACCTCCTGTTTTGGTGATTCGGGGAGAAGTGTATATGCCACGTCGTGTGTTTGAACAGATCAATCAAGAGAGAGAGCTGGCGGAATTACCCCTGTTTGCCAACCCCAGAAATGCGGCGGCGGGCTCTTTGCGGCAGCTTGATCCTAGAATCGCAGCGGAGCGCCATTTGGATATTGCGGTTTTTAATATTCAAATGGCGGAAGGCATTTCCTTTGAGACACATATGGAGACGCTTGCTTATCTGCAGCAGTTGCGGTTTAAAGTCATTGACCATCAATTGTGCGGTGATATTCATGAGGCGGAGGAGCGGGTGAAACAGCTCGGCACACAGCGGGATGCATTTTCCCATGAAATGGATGGCGCAGTCATTAAGCTGAATGATTTGAAAGGGCGTGTGCTTCTGGGAAGCACAGCAAAATTTCCGCGTTGGGCAGCTGCTTATAAATATCCGCCAGAAGAGAAGCCGTCCCGA
>JAQWCP010000264.1 GCA_028705905.1 Oscillospiraceae bacterium | reverse complement strand
CGAGGAGTAGGCCGCTGATATTTGCAGGATTTCAATTCACGCCCCTGCGTGAGGGGCGACTTGTGGACGAAAGCGGAGAAAAGCGCCGGTGAGGAAATTTCAATTCACGCCCCTGCGTGAGGGGCGACAGCAAAACGTAACAAAAATTTGCTTTTATTTTAGCTGTTTTTATTGTTCTTTAGCATTCAAGCCTCTACAAACAGAAGTTGTTTGTGCATTTTGCCTATTTGGCCCCACTGCTCGCAGCGCTTTCTTACATCCATCTGCGCCAACCTCCCCAAATTTTCTGTGTGGGAAGGGTCGGCACAATCATTACAGTAGCAGCGGCGCCCCTGTTTCAACCAGTCGTGCTTTGCCCATCACCTCAATCTTCTGCTGATAGGAATTGCCCAACCGATAAAAACGAATGGAATCCAATTCTGGATCAATCGCTGCTTCCAGTTGGTTTTTCAACACAACAAGCTGTGCTGCATCAACCAACACTTCAAATACCGAATTTTGCACGCGAATCCCGAAGCGTTCGCATAACTTGGCCACCTTTCGCAACCGTTTTGCGCCCGCAGTTTCAGAAATATTTACATCATATGTCACAACCACCAACATACACTTACCTCCAGGAAAACGGCGGATAACAATCCAAATCACCGCGCAACATTCTGGCAAACAGCATCGCCTGTGCATATGGAATCATGCCGATTTGAATTTTCTCTCCCAGAAAAGGATGTGTGATTTCTTCCTGTTTCCGTTTCTGCCAACTTGTCAGCACAGTTTTTCGCCCACGCTCATTGAGCATGACCGCCTGTGAATCCGCTTCAAAATCCTTTTGGGTGAGCTGGCCACGGTTGAACAGACTCAGGACAGATCGATCACACAGCGGTGCCCGTAGCTCTTCCACCATATCCAGCGCAAGAGATGGACGCCCTGGGCGCAGGGTATGCAGATAACCCGCAGCTGGATCCAGGCCCACAGTCTCCAACGCAGCCTGTACATCCCGCGTCAGGATGGTATATAGAAAAGATAACACCGCATTTACTTCATTGCGTGGAGGGCGCCGGCTGCGTTCCCCAAACCGGAACGTACATTTTTCCGAAAGCATATCATCAAACCGCGCAAAGTACAGGCTGGCCGCCGCCCCTTCGATTCCACGCATGGAGTCGATTTCCCCGCACTGGGACAACTGCTGTGCCAATTCGCTCAACTTCTGCGCTGTGTCAAATAGTTTCCCGGACACAACTTCTCTCTGTTCCGTTCTGGCCGCGCGGAGCAAAACCGCCTTACCGTTTCGGAGTTTTCCGAACAAAATATTGCGTACGATCTGGGCAGAGAGTTCCTGATTGTTGATGCTTTCATACTGCTTTTTCCGCAGCAGCACATTCCCGCTGACCGGCCCGCACACACGCCCAAAAAAGTGACCGTTTTGTGAAAGAAAGGTAATCGTGATTCCTTGTTTCCCACAGAACTCGATGAGGGGTGTAGACACCGTCATCTGACTAAAACAGACCACTCCATCAATGTTAATGGCCGGAATGCTTTGCTTTTCCACACCGCCAATCTTGACACAAATATTTTCATTCCGACAGTAAAGATAGCTCTCCGGGGTAAGCACATAAAGCGTATTGAGCAGCTTTTTCATAATTCAGCCTCCCCTTTTGCCTCTCGCTCTAAGACCTCACAGTAATTTTTTGCTGTGCGCTTCACTTTTGGCATACAATACTCCCGAAGTGAGCATCTCTTGCACTTTGCACTGTAGCTGGCCAATGGGATTGCAAAATCATCCCGTATCTGATGCAGAAGCTGCAAGGTGCTGCGTACAGCTGCCCGCAGCTCTTCTGTCAGCGCAACTGTGTGACGGCGGTGCGCTGTGATAAAGAACAGCGCTCCCTCTGCAATTTGGGTGTGGTACATTTCCTCCAGACACATGGCCTGCGCACAGAGCTGTATCTCGTATTCCCGCTCCGCACGCACAGAGCCATGCTTATATTCAATTGGATAGAGCTTCACAGGAAACTCTGCTGCCGGAATGGTACAGCCGTTCTCCGCCCTGGTGGCTTCGATGCAGTCGCACTTCCCCACCAGCCGAAGTTCATCTGAATAAACCGTATTTTCATACAGCTTGACCAGATCGCCACGACGCTCCACCCGTTGCGTATGCACACGCTCGTGCTCTGCTCTGCCCTTGGCGGTATCTGAACTCTCCACCCAGACCCGTTCATTGAGCAGGAGTGCGGCTCGTCTCAGGCAATAGTCCGCCTGAGAGAGCCATGATAACGGGAGATACTCCTCGTCATCCATTGCGCAGCCAAGTCTCATCCTCGGGAATCTGCCCCCAGCTAATTTCACCATAGGGGCTTGTCTGGAAGCCCACATGCACGCCGGCGGGAACCTTGTTGAGCGCCACAGATGCATCATAGTCCGTATAGGAGCGGGGATACTTCACGCCATCCTTCTTTACCACATGGACCAGCTCGAACAGCTTATGCGCCGGTGCGCAACCCAACTTTGCCTGTTTTACCCGCTGTCTTTCGTCGCTGTCGGTCCCAACATGCTTGAAGATGATGACCGGAGACACCACGGCCATTTCGCCTTTGCTGGCAGAGTGGTCGTGCTCATACATATTCAGGATCGCCTCAAACAAGATCTTCAAATCCTCGTCATCGAACCCGGTTTCAGCGGCCAGATTGGCACTGATAAAGCCTCTGACCTCGTAAAGTCCAAAGGGGATCACCTGCTTGCGCCCCATGGTGCGGAGCTTGTCCTCGGATGTCTCATCCTCTTTTTTCTGATAATCTTCCACTTTACCGTTTGAGATGGCCTCGGCAACCGCCATACGCGTAATGGAGATGTCCATGGGCAAAATGGGATCCATGCTCTTTCCAAAAGTGATCTGCACCGGCCCCCGCACCTGTCCTGCGTTGGGGCCTGTGGACATCACGGCGCCAAAGGTGCGTACATCGTAAAACAGCTCACAAGCTTTCTGTCTGCCTGCATAAACGGCATTTTTCTCCTTTGCGCAGTCCTCCACTCCGGCGGCACGCTTGGCCTCTGCAATATGCCGGTTGATGTTGGTGGACTGCTGGATGATGATATTCATACCCGGTTCATCATGATAGGCCAGATCCACATAATTGCGAATACGCCGCTTGGTGGCCACATCCGTAATGATCCCGTTCAATGTCTGTGGATCTATGCGGGGCGTGTTGCCCATATCAGGATCTCCGTTTGGATTGGCATTGGTGCAGGACA
>JAQWCP010000263.1 GCA_028705905.1 Oscillospiraceae bacterium | reverse complement strand
GCTTGGCGGCATAGCCCGGATGGTATAATTCATCCACGATGCCCGTGGCAAGGCCGATCTGGTTGCCATAAGAGCTGTACCCCGCGGCGGCCTCTGTTGTGATCTTCCGCTGGGGCAACTTTCCGGGGATGGTTTCACGAACCGGCTGCAACGGGTCCGCCGCGCCGGTGACCCGCATGGCCTGGTACACATACCCTCTCCCGGAGAGCGGATCTCGGATGGCACCGCCGATGCAGGTGGCTGCACCGCCGAAGGGCTCGATCTCCGTGGGGTGGTTATGGGTTTCATTTTTAAACAGGAGGAGCCAGTCCTCCATCTCGCCGTTTACGTCCGCCTTCACCTTCACGGTGCAGGCGTTGATCTCCTCTGACTCATCCAGATCTGTCAAAACGCCCTTGCGTTTGAGATATTTGGCGGCGATGGTACCCAGGTCCATCAGGCAGATGGGTTTTGTAACCCCCAGCTCTGCCCGCAAGCCCTGATACCGGGCGAATGCCTCTGCCGCAGGGCCGCCCTCTTCAAACGTCACTTCCTCCAGCACTGTCATGAAAGTTGTGTGGCGGCAGTGGTCAGACCAGTAAGTGTCCAGCATCTTCAGCTCGGTAATGGTGGGGTCGCGCCCCTCGTTTTGGAAATAAGACCGGCAGAGGCGCAGGTCATCCAAGTCCATAGCAAAGCCAAACTGGGACAGCATATGAGAAAGCTGCTCATCAGTGGCGGCAGCGAAGCCCTCTACCACAGCCACCTCCGTGGGAACGGCAACCTGCATCCGCAGGGTTGTGGCCGGGTCCAAACTCGCCTCCCGGCTGTCCACCGGGTTGATCACGTATTTTTTGATCTGCTCCACCTGCTCCTCTGTCAGCGGGCCGGAGAGCAGATAAACCTTCGCCGCCCGCACCAGGGGCCGCTCTTTCTGGGACACCAGCTGGATGCACTGGGCGCAGGAATCGGCCCGCTGGTCAAACTGACCGGGGAGCGATTCCACAGCGAACACAGATTCGTCATGGTTCGGCAATGCATCATACGTCACGTCCGTCTGTGGCTCGGAAAAGACCGTCTTGCGGCAGGCGTCAAACAATTCCTTTTCGATCTGCTCCACATCGTACCGGTTCAAAATCCGCAGGCCTTCCAGCGCCTCCATCTGTAAATTGGACCGCAGATCCAAAAGAAGCGCCCTGCTCTCGCCGTCAAAAGACGGCTTTTTCTCTACATAGAGCCGATAGACCATTTATTTACACCTCGCTCCAATGTCATTTCGATAAAACATGTCTGTAAATGATATTTCCTTTACAGCGTTGTATGCCTTGGCACGGGCCATTTCCAGGGTTTCCCCTGTGGCGGTGACGCCCAGAACCCTCCCGCCGGAGGTGAGGATCTCCCCGCTTGCTCCCGTCTTGGTTCCGGCATGGAAAATGGTGACATTTTCCATTTCCTCAGCCTTGCCAAAGGAAATGGGGTAGCCGGACTGGTAGCTTTTTGGATATCCGCCAGAGGCGGCCACCACGCAGCAGGCTGCGCCGGGGGAAAATTTCACATCCACCTCATCCAGCCGTCCATCATGCACAGCCTGCATGATGGTGAGCAAATCCGTTTCCAAAAGGGGTAAAACCACCTGGGTTTCCGGGTCACCAAAACGGCAGTTGTACTCAATCACCCGGGGGCCCTTTTGTGTCAGCATCAGGCCAAAATAGAGGCAGCCTTTGAAGGGCCGGCCCTCTTTTGCCATGGCCTTGATGGTGGGCAGGAAGATGGTCTCCATGCACTCCTTGGCCACGTCTTCTGTGTAAAACGGGTTGGGCGCCACGGTGCCCATTCCCCCGGTGTTCAGCC
The DNA here is from genome assembly GCA_028705905.1 of Oscillospiraceae bacterium. Taxonomy (GTDB): domain Bacteria; phylum Bacillota; class Clostridia; order Oscillospirales; family Oscillospiraceae; genus RGIG529. Next base: position 1,413 of record JAQWCP010000263.1, on the reverse strand, counting down.
CCTTGTCTCCGTCCAAAGCACGCTTATGATCCATGGAGGAAACCATGGGAACGATCGTCTCCCCATCGGTGAAGGACAAAACGGAGACCTCCGGGCCTGTCAAAAATTCTTCAATGACCACCTGGTTGCCGCTGTCGCCAAATGCCCGTTCCGTCATGATCTGGTGGACGCCAGCTGTGGCCTCCTCCTCTGTCTCCGCAATGATAACCCCTTTGCCCAAGGCAAGGCCGTCTGCTTTGATAACAGCAGGGTAGGTGTTTTCCGCTTTTAGGTATGCAATGGCATCTTCCGCGCGGGTAAAGACCTGATATTTGGCCGTGGGGATGTGGTATTGCTCCATCAATCTCTTGGAAAAGACCTTGCTGCCCTCAATGGCGGCGGCGGCCCGGCTGGGGCCGAAACAGGGGACGCCCGCCGCCTCCAACGCGTCCACCGCGCCCAGAACCAGAGGGTCGTCCGGGGCCACCACGGCAAAGTTGATGTTTTGTTCCTTGGCAAAGCGCACCATGCCCTCGATGTCCTTTGCAGCAATGGGGACGCAGGTGGCATCCTTGGCGATGCCGCCGTTGCCCGGCAGGGCATAGATCTCGCTTACGTCCCTGTTTTTCTTCAGGCTCTTGATGATGGCGTGCTCTCGCCCGCCGCCGCCTACTACCATGAGTTTCATCACAAAACCTCCATGCGTTTTCACGTCATCCAGAAACCGAAAAATCTCCGTGTGTATGAAGATTTTCCGGCTTGTGATGCGGTTTCCGCTGTTTGCGGCGAGCGGTACGCCGATTTCATAAGATCCGCGCAATTTCGCTGCGCGGATCCGGTTTTCTTAGTGGTGGAACAGACGCAGGCCTGTAAAGGCCATTACCATGCCATAGTGGTCGCAGGTCTCGATCACCTGATCGTCTCTTATGGAGCCGCCGGGCTGGGCAACATAGGACACGCCGCTGCGCGCGGCTCTTTGAATGTTGTCTCCAAAGGGGAAAAAGGCGTCGCTGCCCAAGGATACACCGGTGATTTTCTCCAAAAAGTCCCGCTTCTCCACCCGGGTAAGCGGCTCCGGCCGGGTGGTGAAATAGTCCTGCCAGACAGAATCGCCCAGCACGTCCTCCCACTCTTCCGATAAATAGATGTCAATGGTATTGTCCCGAACAGGCCGAGACAGGTCCGCCCGGAGGGGCAGGCCCATCACCTTGGGATGGTGGCGAAGCTGCCATTTATCCGCCTTGTCTCCGGCAAGCCGGGTGCAGTGAATTCTCGACTGCTGGCCTGCACCCACACCGATGGTCTGGCCATCCATTGCGTAGCAGACGGAGTTGGATTGGGTGTATTTAAGCGCGATGAGGGCCACCATCAGATCCCGCAGAACCTCCGGCGGTAAATTCTTCTCTTTTGTCACGATATTCTGGAACAAAGACG
>JAQWCP010000262.1 GCA_028705905.1 Oscillospiraceae bacterium | reverse complement strand
TCCGGGCCAGAAGAACCATCTGGTCTTCTGAAATATGGTCGGGGCTGACGATGATGCGCACTTCCCGGCCGGCCTGGATGGCAAAGGACTTTTCCACCCCTGGGAAGGAGCTGGTGATCTCCTCCAGCTTCTCCAACCGTTTGATGTAGTTTTCCAGGTTCTCCCGCCGGGCGCCGGGGCGCGCCGCGGAGATGGCGTCCGCCGCCTGTACCAGGCAGGCCACAACGGTCTGCGGCTCCACATCCCCGTGGTGGGCGTGGATGGCGTGGACGACCTCGTCATCCTCTTTGTACTTGCGAGCCAGCTCCACGCCGATGGTGACATGGGAGCCTTCCACCTCGTGGTCGATGGCCTTGCCCAGGTCGTGGAGCAGACCGGCGCGCTTTGCCAGCGTCACGTTGGCCCCAATTTCGGCGGCCAAAAGCCCCGCTATATGGGACACTTCGATGGAGTGGTTCAGCACGTTCTGGCCGTAGCTGGTGCGGAACTTCTGCCGCCCCAAGACCTTGACCAGGTCGGGGTGGAGACTGTGGACGTTCGTTTCAAAGGTGGCTCGCTCGCCCTCTGCCTTGATGACGGCGTCTACCTCTTTCCGGGCCTTTTCCACCATCTCCTCGATCCGTGCCGGGTGAATTCGCCCATCGGCGATCAGCTTTTCCAGGGCCAGACGGGCCACTTCCCGGCGGACCGGGTCGAAGCTGGAGACGGTGATGGCTTCCGGCGTGTCGTCGATGATCAGATCCACGCCGGTGATGGTTTCCAGTGTGCGGATGTTTCGCCCCTCTCTGCCGATGATGCGGCCTTTCATTTCGTCATTGGGCAGGGGAACCACAGAGACGGTGACGTCGGCCACATGGTCAGCGGCACAGCGCTGGATAGCGAGAGACAAAATGTTCTGGGCTTTCTTATCTGCCTCTTCCTTGAACCGGGCCTCGATCTCTTTGATCTTCATGGCCGATTCATGGGTGACCTCTGATTCCAGCTGGGAGATGAGGTACGATTTGGCCTCCTCCACTGTGAACCCGGAAATCCGTTCCAAAACATCCAGTTGGCTCTTCTTCAAGACGGCAACTTCATCCCGAAGGGCGTCGACCTGGACGGTTTTAGCCGCCAGTGCCTCATCCTTCTTTTCCAGAAGGTCCATTTTCTTGTCCAGATTCTCTTCTTTTTGCTGGAGCCGCCGCTCTTGCTTCTGCAAATCGTTGCGGCGTTCCTTTACTTCCCGCTCATACTCGCTGCGGGCTTTTAAAATTTCTTCTTTCGCCTCCACCAGAGCTTCCCGCTTTTTGCTTTCGGCGCTCTTGATGGATTCGTTGATGATGCGCTTTGCCTCTTCCTCCGCGCTGGAAATCTCTTTTTCCGAGACCCGCTTCCGATACTGAATCCCCAAGGGGAACATAATCAGAGCGACAACGACGGCGGCGATGGCGGCAGTTAGGGCATATCCCATATGAGAGGAACCCACCTCCTGTTCTTTCCAAAAATTTATCTCCACGTAACGCACCCGGTCAAAGACGAAGCCGGGTCAAAAACATGAAACAACCGGCGCCGCACAAAGGGCGGAACCGGATATAGGCGAAACAAAAACATCCCCTTTTTTGTTTTTATTTCTTTCCTTCTATTCATTTTAGTGCCACATTTGCCCCCTGTCAAGAAGTTTTCCGTTTACGCCGCCAATATTTCCACAGGCCGTGGGGATTTTGGGCGGTTTTGCGAAAAATTCCCCGGTTTTCTCTTTCCAAGCGCCGGGGCTTGTGGTATACTATAATCCTTAAAACCCCGGTGTTGGGCGGGCGACACAAAGCGCCCGGAAGGAACGCCGGGGCCACAAGAATGCAGTACAAAAACGCCTGCGCGGAGCGGCTCAGTCGCAGGGTTCAAGCATAAACGCCTGCGGTGAGGCGGGAAAGGGAATGTATGAGTATTGTAGCGAATCCCGCCCTGGCCCCTTTGGGGGTCCGGAAAATGGAATGGGTGCGCGATTTTATGCCGGTGCTCTCCGGCATCCAAACGCGCTTTGAAAAAGAAAAGCCCCTCTCTGGGCTGCGCATCGCCGTGTCGGTGCATCTGGAGGCGAAAACGGCCTATCTGGGCACGGTGCTGAAAGCCGGCGGGGCCCAGGTTTATCTGACGGGCAGCAACCCCCTCTCTACCCAGGACGACGTGGCCGCCGGCCTTGCGTCCCTTGGCGTGGAGACCTTTGGCATCCACGGTGTGTCGGAGGAGGAATATGAGCGTCTGCTGTTGGAGGCGCTGGCCTGCCAGCCCCATATCGTCATCGACGACGGGGGCGATCTGATCGATCTGCTGTGTACCGAAGGGAAGGGGGCGCAGTACGCAGGCGCTCTCATCGGCGGCTGCGAGGAGACCACCACCGGCATTTTGCGCTTAAAGGCCCGGGAGCGGGCGGGTTGCCTGCCCTGCGCCATGATGGCGGTGAACGACGCCAAGAGCAAGCATTATTATGACAATCAATACGGCACCGGGCAGTCTGTTTGGGACGCGGTGATGCACACCACCAATTTGCTGGTGGCAGGGAAGACCGTTGTGGTGGCGGGCTTTGGATACTGCGGCAGGGGCGTTGCCATGCGGGCCGCCGGGCTGGGCGCCCGGGTGATCGTCACAGAGGTGGACCCGTTTAAGGCGCTGGACGCCGTGATGCAGGGGTACGACGTGATGCCCATGGACGAGGCGGCGGCGCTGGGGGACTATTTCGTCACCGTCACCGGGTGCCGGGACGTGATCACAAAAGCGCATTTTCTCCAGATGAAGGACAACGCCTTTGTGATGAACGCCGGGCATTTCGACGTGGAGGTGGATGTGAAGGGCCTTGCCCGGATGGCCGTTTCCCACAAAACCCGGCGGGAGAACATAGCGGGGTATACCCTGGAAAACGGCCGGACGGTGAATGTCATCGCCCAGGGGCGGCTGGTAAACCTGGCCGCGGGCAACGGCCACCCGGCGGAGATTATGGATATGAGCTTTGCCGTCCAGGCGCTTTCCGCTGTGTATCTTGCCCAGCACCGGGACACGCTGGAGAAAAAGCTGTATGATGTCCCCAAAGAGCTGGACGACCAAATTGCCCAGGTGAAGCTGCGTGCCATGGGCAAGGAGATTGACGGGCTAACCGAGGACCAAGCATCGTATTTAAACGGATTTACCGTATAAAATATAAAGTCGGGGTACGGCCCCGGGCGGCCTGCGCCGCTTTGCAAAAACAAAAGACAAAGGAGCTTTGAAATGATGCGTAGAGTGT
>JAQWCP010000261.1 GCA_028705905.1 Oscillospiraceae bacterium | reverse complement strand
GCAATATTCGGCCCAAAAATCAGCTCTGTCTCCGGCTTCGGATGCCCGACACCCTGGTACACGCGGGAAGCATAGGCAGAACTGTCAAAATGATAGGACTGACGGGCCGGGTCCACCGGGATCTCCATCAATTGATCGGCGCCGGTGAGGACACCGCCGTTTAACGCAGTGGCGGCGATGGAACGGGCGTCCATTAAAGCCACGTAAGAAAGCTGGCCATCGGACGGCTTGCTTCCTTCCCGGTTGGGGAAGTTGCGGGTGGAGTGACGGATGGAGAATGCGCCGTTGGCGGGCACGTCTCCTGCGCCAAAGCAGGGGCCGCAGAAGCAGGAGCGGACGGAAACGCCGGAGGCCATCAGTGTGGAGATGGCGCCCACTTTTGTCAGCTCCATCATCACAGGCATGCTGGCCGGATAAGCGGAAAGCCAAAAGGCGCCGCTGCCCACAGGCTTTCCTTCCAGCATTTCCGCCGTGCGCAGAAGGTTTTGGAAGGTGCCGCCGGAACACCCGGCAATGACACCTTGGTCTACCATAAATTTGCCGTTTTGGATCTTGTCCCGCAGGCTCTTCGGCGGCTTGGCAAGGTCAAATTGGCGAATGGTCTCCTGATCCACTTCATGCAGCAAGTCATCCATGTTTTCCTGGAACACCCGGATGGGATAGGCATTGCTGGGATGGAAGGGGAGGGCGATCATCGGCTCCACTTTTCCAAGGTCCACCCGGATGACAGCGTCGTAGTATGCGCCGTTGTCCGGCATGAGGGTGCGGTAGCTGTCCCCGCGGCCAAATGCAGTCAATGTTTCCTGCACGGTCTCATCCGTCTGCCAGACGGAAGAGAGACAGGCGGTTTCTGTGGTCATCACGTCAATGCCGTTACGATAATCCATCGCAAGCGACTGGACGCCGGGGCCAAAGAATTCCATGACACTGTTTTTGACAATGCCGTCGTTGAATGTGGCGGCAATCAACGCCAACGCCACGTCTTGCGGGCCAACACCAGGTTGTGGTTTGCCTTCCAGATAAATGGCCACCACCCTGGGGTAAGAAATATCATATGTTTTAGACAAGAGCTGGCGGGCTAGTTCCGGGCCGCCTTCCCCGATGGAAAGGGCGCCGAATGCACCATATCGGGTGTGGCTGTCGGATGCCAGAATCATTTTGCCCGGTGCTGCATACATTTCTCTCATATACTGATGGATGACAGCCTGGTGGGCGGGAACAAACTCGCCGCCGTATTTTTGGGCGGCAGACAAACCAAACAGATGGTCATCCTCGTTGATGGTGCCGCCGACAGCGCAGAGGCTGTTGTGGCAGTTGGTGAGCACATAAGGCAGGGGAAATGCCTGCATGCCGCTGGCTCGAGCCGTTTGGATGATTCCGACGTATGTGATGTCATGAGAGGCCATCGCATCGAAGCGAATTTTCAGCTTCTCCATGGAATTGGATGTGTTGTGAGCCTTCAAAATTTGATAGGCCATGGTGCCGGAACGCGCGGCGTCCGGCTCGCTGCAACCGGCGGCTTTTCCCTCCGGGATGGACAGAAAATGGCCACCTTCATAATACATGCCAGTATTGGTAATGGAAATCAAAATATGGTACCTCCCTATAATAGGTATATCTCTCGTTTCTGGCTTAGTATATCAAATACTGATATCGATTGCAAGAGGACTGGTGACAGAATCCAGCATTTTAGCGTTTGCAAAAACGGGCTTCCGGCATACGCCCAAACAGGAACGTGGGAGCGGATTTTTCGGATGCTGGCGTTGCGAAAAAAGGGAACCTGTCATGCAAATGCAGTGGGGGAAAAGGTTTCATTTGCCCGTTTTTTGTCCAGGGGTGTCTCCTTTGTGCAAACAAGTCCGATCCATTGCAACACAAGCAAAAAATGAAAATTTTTTTTGGACAAACCGGAAAATTCTTCTTCCTTTTTCCAAACGGCTCTGCTACAATGAAGAAAATGAAACTCCCATCCGATCATGGCGTCAATTGAAAGATGGGATGCGAGAGAGGTGAATCCATTGCGCCAAAAACAACGATTCAAAACGTTCCCCAAATGCATCAGCATTATGCTCATGCTTCTGATTCTGTTCACGCCCCTTCAGGCAGCTGCCACACAGCAGTATCCGGATGTGGCAGGGCACTGGGCAGAAAAGACAATGCGCCAAGGCGTGGAGGACAGTTTTATCATTGGAACCAACGGGAAACTAAACCCCAATCAGAATATTACCCTATCAGAAGTCCTGACCATTTTAAATCGTGTCCTTGCAACAGAGCGAACGGGCAATATTTCTAGCTACAACATCCCCCTGACTGCCTGGTATCGAGACGAAGTGGCCCGCAGCGCCGCGTTGGGGCTGCTTGCTGGGCTGGATGCAAAGCCTTCCTTTGCAAAGGCACTGTCAAGAGGAGATACCTTTGTCGTCCTAGTCGAGGCATTTCAGCTGATGGGGGCGGAAACGGATGTTTCCTGCCTGTCCGGATTCAAAGACGTCAATGCTTTGACAAACCGCAACCGTGCGGCGGCTGCCACTTTGGTTCAATTGGGTGTTGTCAAAGGGGCAAGCGGTTTGCTGATGTCAGAAAAATCTATTACAAGAGCAGAGTTCATGGAATTGCTGTATCGGATCATTGGTACACTGCAAAGCGCAGATCAGCTATCCGCCGCACCGAGTGGCAACCTGATCTTATCTCCCACAATTGAAGACCCGGTGGAGAGTCCTTCGCCCAGTGTGAGCGCGACGCCGGCACCCTCCCCCAGCGAGAGTGTCAGCCCTTCGCCCAGTGTCAGCCCCGGGCCAAGCGTGACGCCCACGCCGGACATAACACCTACGCCGTCCCCCAGCGAGAGCGTTAGCCCAGCTCCCGATGAAAGTTCGGAGCCGAGCGTGACACCCACACCGGACGTAACGCCCATGCCGTCTCCCAGCGGGGAGCCGCTGCCCACGCCCACGCCGGATGAAAATGCAGCGCTCCTCAATGCACAGGATATCATCACCCTGATCGAGCCCACGGCTTCCGTTTCCGGAAACGACGCGTCTTCCGGCCAGGGAACAGAGGGGCAAAAAAATGCTGTGGTGTTGCGGGATCTGAATGTGGCATACCGCCTCATCTTCAATTCCAATTGTCATAACATCGCGCTGCAAAATGTACAGTCTCAAAACGATGTCCTGATTCGGGCGGATCATCTGAACACATTGAATCTGACCGGGGGGACAACACTGAAGCGACTGACCATTGCTGCTTTAAGCGGTGACATCACAATTG
>JAQWCP010000260.1 GCA_028705905.1 Oscillospiraceae bacterium | reverse complement strand
GGTATTGATGTTTTTAAATTCTTTGATGTCAATAAAAAGCAGAGAGCAGTCTGTCTGTTCCTGAACGTAATGATCCACAACCGTAAACCGTGCGGATCGTTCATATAACCCTGTTAGTCTGTCAATATAATCATCCGGATTTTGGAATGTTAGATACATACTCACCAGCGCCAAGGTAACCGCGGCCCCAGTCAATAAATAGTGTGGAAAAAAATATTGAATGGACATGGCTCCTGCAAGCAATATGGCATAAAAAACAATGACGTAAAACTGGATTGGCTGCACCCGCTTGCGATACCGCCAAAGGAAATACAGGCCACAGATCATATAAAACGCCACTATCCCATATAGAGAATCAAATGCATTGCCGCGGACATACTGCATTTCGGCGTCAAAATAAAATAAGCTACCCACAAACAGATTTCCAAATATCATACCAATCGCACACAAACAAGGGATCATTAAAATCAAACAAAGCAAGAGATCTTTTCTCGTTCGCCCAAGACAGCCGGTCAAACCCATTATATAAACCAGGAACATGCCAGGCAGCGCAATTTGAAGAATAAACAGGCCCGTATTGACAAACATATTCCACCAAAGGGGCACTTGCATGCTATAGGTGATGGTATAAGCGCTCCCAATATCAAAAACCAAATTGCCCAGCATGATACAGAGAAACGCGCCATACAACTTGCCGGATAGCGTGTATAAATTGCCCTTTGAAAAAAAGAAAAACGTCACCATTAGCAAAAACGCCAATGCGCAAATTTCTAAACCTGGATCAAATTTCAATCTTTCATCCTCCCACACTGCGTCCGTTTCTCTTTTTCTCTGTGTTTCCTAGCGTTTATTATACTGTAATGATCCTAAAATTTCAACGAATAATGTAATATTTAAATTGTCATGTCTCTTTCACCCTTCTTCATGGTAATCCCTTTGTGTTGATTTCTTGCCAAATAAAGACATGGGGCAACTTGTAAAAATGTACAAATTGCCCCACGACGCTCAATTTTCCATTCCTTTATTTTACTTTAAAACCCCATTGTATCCGAAATATACTCCGCAGCGTCGCTCACTGCCTTCATGATACGGCAGGCTGGCCCTTTTGATTTTGTCTGTTTATGCTTCGGCGTCATCGCAAACCCAATGGCGGCACCAGCAACCAGGCCAGCACTCATCCCTCGCAAAAAATCACCATTTTTCAAGCTCTTTGCCTCCTTTCTCTTTGATTTACAAGGAGAAGCAGCGCGGCATTTTCTCTGGTATTCAAAATGCCATCGCCCCCTTTCTGGATCTAGTTTGCCCTAAAATCGGAAAAGCAGTTGATTTTTCTCCAAAATCGATTGCGAAAAATTTTACCATACGATATAATAAAAAAAGCTACATATCATGCGTGTGCTTTTCTATGTAACCCCGAATTGATATACATCGTAAAGAAAGGTCACAACAGAAAAGGTGATTCATGAAACTCTTAATTCGAAAAGGGAGAATAATTGATCCCGTAACTGGTATTGGCGGGCAAATGGATGTACTTATCGAAGATGGTATTTTATCGCTCATTGCCAGTGAAATACGAGAGCCAGATGCAGAGCCATTGGACGCTTCCGGCCTTATGGTATGCGCAGGACTTGTGGACATGCATGTTCATCTGCGCGATCCTGGCTTTACCCACAAGGAAGACCTCATCAGCGGTGCAAACGCCGCGGCGAAGGGGGGCTTTACGTCAATTGCATGTATGCCGAATACACGCCCAACGTTGGACTCTCCAGAGCGCATTTTAGAATTGAAAACGCGGGCTGCGCAAATTGATCAGGTGCAAATCTATCCCATTGCATCCGTCAGCTACGGCCAATTGGGCATAGAAATGACCCAGGCGGATGCGCTCCGACAAGCAGGCGCTGTAGCCTTATCTGATGACGGAATGCCGATCTCCAGCGCCAACCTGATGCGAGATGCATTGATACGGGCCAAAGCCGCCGGCTTGCCTATCTTGTCTCACTGTGAGGACGCCTCTATGGTAGAAGGGCGCGCGGTCAATGAAGGCCGTATTTCCCGCCGGCTTGGCATCCCGGGCCGTCCCGCTATCGCAGAAGAAATTATGGTCATGCGGGATACGATGCTCGCCGCTGAAACCGGCAGCTCCGTTCATATTTGTCACGTGAGCACCCGGGGGTCCGTTGAGATCATAAGGTCCGCCAAAAAACAGGGCATTCCTGTGACATGTGAAACATGCCCCCAGTATTTCACTTTAACAGAGGAAGATATCCTCACCCATGGAACGCTTGCCAAAGTCAATCCCCCTTTGCGCACACCAGATGACATACAGGCCATCATAGAGGGCCTGCAGGATGACACCATTGACGTCATTGCAACAGATCATGCACCCCATGCCGCAGAGGAAAAAGCACTCCCGCTCCAAAACGCGCCCAGTGGCATCAGCGGTTTGGAAACGGCATTGGGCGTCACGCTCACCGCACTATATCACACCGGGAAGTTAAGCTTATCTCACATACTGCAAAAAATGACCATCAATCCTTCCGTTATTTTGGGCATCCCAAAAGGACGGCTCGCCATTGGCGCCCCCGGCGATTTGACCTTGTTCCATCCATCCGAGCGTTGGCAGGTCAATCCAAATGAATTTGTATCCAAGGGGAAAAACACACCTTTCCGCGATAAAACACTGATGGGATGTGTGAAATATACCATTTTAGGCGGAAAGATTGTCTATAAATTTACATCTAGGGAATAAAAAGGAGCTTATACATGTCTTTCGACGTACTGCAAGATAAAATCCGCGCCATGAAAAACCCAACCGTGGTAGGACTCGATCCAAAATTAGATTATATTCCACCTCAGATTTTAGAGCGGCAAATCGCCCAACACGGGAAAACCTTGCGGGCGGCCGCGGAAGCTGTTTGTGAATTTAACTGTGGGTTAATTGACGCACTGTGCGATCTTGTCCCTGCGGTCAAGCCCCAAGCGGCCTATTATGAGGTGCTGGGTGCTTGCGGCATGGAGGCGTTGGAACGCACCGTTCAATATGCCAAAAGCAAGGACTTGTTTGTGATTGCAGATGTCAAACGAGGGGACATCGGTTCCACCGCTGCCGCCTACAGCCAGGCATATCTGGATTGTGTCACCATTGACGGCGAGTCATTCGAGCCTTTCCCCTGTGACGCTGTTACCGTCAATGCCTACCTTGGTTCCGATGGCTTGTTGCCTTTTCTGGAAACGTGCAAGGCAAGGGACAAATGCTTTTTCGCACTG
>JAQWCP010000259.1 GCA_028705905.1 Oscillospiraceae bacterium | reverse complement strand
GCGCCAAAGCCACGGACCGCCACGCCAAATGGCCGGCAATACGGAAATCAGAGAAAGCAGTTTGGAGCCTAAAAGGGCGCCGACAACGCCGTATAAAGTTAAATAAAACAAATCGTCTTTTGGAATGCCATACCGGGCGCGGCGCCCAAACACAAACAGCAAGGAGAAGATCAAGCCCAGCACGCCCAGACAGACGTAAGAAGAAACGGAATGCCCAAACAAGCGAAAAAAAGGGACCATGTGCGCTCCTTTCCAAATCTCCATGAGAAAAGAGCTGAACTGTTTTACAATTCAGCTCTTTGTGCTTCGTTGATGGATGTATGCCTTGTGTTAATTCATCAGCCCCATGGAAGCGGCAACACTGATGCAAGAGACCCAGGTGATGAACACAATGGCGGAAAGGCAAAGGCCGACAATGGAGCAAACCATACCCGCAGTTGCGATTCCGGCTTCTTGTGGCAACAGCGCTTTCTTTGCGCTGACAGACAGAACAATTCCCACGATGGCAGCAACGATGCCGACGATGGCAAAGTACCCAAACCATGCAAGAACCAGCGAGACGATGCCGAGAACCAGGGAGGCAATGGCCGTTCCCTTACTCGCGCTTTGGTTTTCCATGATGCAACACCTCATTTTATCATTGAGCAGAACAGGCGCAAGGCCAACGCTGCCCTATTGATATTTATACCATATGACCCAGTTCCTGTCAATTCAAAATTCATAGAAAATTTACAATTAGATACGCCTTACCATAGAGAGCAACACCCAATGGGAGCCGGATCAAAAAGTTCCCATTGGGTGTTGTAGGAGTCGTGTATCAGACCAGCCCCAGCAGATTGACACAGGCGGTAAGCAGAAAACAGATGGCCATGCCCAGGACCGTGGGGAGCAGGATGGCGATTGCGGTCCAGCGAATGCTGCGGCTTTCTTTATAAATCGTGAGGCAAGTGGTGGAACAGGGCCAGTGCATGAGGGAAAAGAGCATGGTGCAGATGGCGGTGTGCAAGGTCCACCCGTGCTCCACCAGAAGGGCGCGAAGTGCGTCCAAGCTGTCCAGCTCCAGCAATGTGCCTGTAGATAAATAGGCCATGATGATGATTGGAAGGACGATTTCGTTGGCTGGGAATCCCAGGATAAAGGCCATGAGGATGACGCCGTCCAATCCAATGCACTTGGCAAATGGGTCTAAAAATTGAGTACAAGTTGCCAGCAAACTCACAGAGCCGATGTGTACATTGGCAAAAATCCAAATCAGGATTCCAGCGGGGAGGGCCACAATGACTGCGCGGCCCAGGACAAACAAGGTGCGGTCCAGTATGGAGCGAACCAATACCTGGCCCACCCGGGGCATGCGGTAAGGCGGCAGCTCCAACGTGAAGGAAGAAGGCTTCCCTTTTAAAACGGTGGCAGAGAGCAGACGAGAGCTGAGGAAGGTCATCATAACACCGAATACAAGGATGGCAGTCAGCAAAAGCGCGGCGTAAACAGGGCCAAGCTGCGTGGAGGAGCCCACAAAAAACATGGTGATCATTGCAATCAACGTTGGAAATGCGCCACCCTTGTAAGGGAAAGAAACAGCCCCGTTGTCAAACGGGGCTGTTGGGGATTTCCGTTATTTCCGTGATGGTGATTGCGGCAGAGAAGCGACAGCACAGGCAAAGCGTATACCCGGGCGAAAAAGGAAGCAAACGAAATTGCGTACCATCCAACGCCTGGCCGATTCTGCCGCCGCTGACCACGGAAAAAGAAGAAAAGTCATCGTCTATGCCACGGCCAGTGAGTTTGACAAAGCTTTCCTTGGCGGCCCAGACTGCGAAGAAGGCATCGGGGTGCGCTTCCAAATATTCCACTTCGTTCGGGTGGAAGAACCGCCGGGCAATTTTAAGCGTAGATACCGGTTGGGTTTGTTGCAGGTCAAGGCCCACCGGTTGTGTAGAGATGGCACAAAGCCAAAAATCGCCGCTGTGGGTTACGGAAAACTGGATATCTGGCGCATTTTCAAAATATGGCTTGCCATATTCTGGACGCACGAGAGAAAAATCTGCCTGCGCGCGGCCGGAAGATGCGCACCATTTCTTGACGCCCGCAAGCAACAGGTTCGTGGAAGCGTGAGGTCTGCAATTGGCAGATACGTAGATAGAAACCGGAATGGCCATTTCAGGAGGGACTGTCTATGCCGCGGTTGCGCATATAGGCGATGGCGTCTTTTACCTGATGCAACTTCCACACATCCCGGGTTGGGATGGAAATATCAAATTGATCTTCAAAGGCAGAGATGATATTCATGATGTCAAAGGAATTGAGTGCCAAATCCTGTATGAAGTCCGTATCATAGGTGATATCGCTTTTTCCGGTCACTTGGAATATGATTTTTTGCATGAGTTCGAGCATAGAACAACCTCCTAAACAAGGTGACGCTTGATTTTTTGAGAGCCGGTTTTTGCAAAGGGCTGTTTGCGAATGTTGATCATCTGGATGTGCTGATAAAAGGGCAGGTTGGAATTGATCTCATCAATGCCAGACTGCAAATGGGCCAAGATTTCGTATGAATTCATGCCGGCGGAGCGCACCGGATCCGGGTAGATGCTGGCCGCCAATTTAATATCGCCAACGGAAGAACCGTTGGCCGCGCCGTAGACAACTACTTCCTTGACCAGGGGGATTTTATTCACCATTTCCTCCATTTTTTCAGGAGAGACCTTCTTGCCGTTTTTAAAAACAACCAGGTTCTTTTTCCTGCCAGTGATAAAAAGGAAGCCTTTGCTGTCTATGTAGCCGATGTCGCCGGTTTTGAACCATCCATCCTGGATTGCCTCGGCGGTCAGTTCGGGGGACTGGTAGTAACCTGGCATAAGAGATGGGCCTGTCACCCAAATCTCCCCGTCTACGATCTTAATTTTGAAGCTGGGAAGTACATGCCCAACAGAACCCGGACGGCGGGAAGGGTTGCTGTTGACAGAAATCAGAGGAGAGCATTCTGTGATGCCGTACCCTTGCAGGACGGTGATCCCCAGCAGGTCGAACTCTCGCTCTATGTCGGTGTCCAGGGCCGCTCCGCCGGAAATGACAATGTGGGTAGAGCCAAATGCTTTCTCGCGGATGGTATGGAATGCTTTGAATTTGGGCCGAATTCCGAAACGGCATAAGACCTCTGCCAATCGAAAGAGCTTTTTCAGCTTGTCCGCCTGACCAGATTGTTCGGCAGAAAGCCAAATCTGGTTTCGGATCGCCTCCAACATGAGGGGTACCGTCATGAGCGTATCGGGCTTGGATAA
>JAQWCP010000258.1 GCA_028705905.1 Oscillospiraceae bacterium | reverse complement strand
GCGCTCTCAGAAGGGTTTTTGGACGAGAGGGCAGTCTTTGGGTTTTTGGACCAAAAGCCAAAGACGCTGGAGGTGGCCATCACCGGCCGCAAGCCGCTTCAGGGACTCATAGACCGGGCAGATTATATCACCCAGTTTCAAAATCAAAAGCACCCGTACCAGCGGGGCGTTTGCGCCCGCCGGGGGATTGAATACTGACGGAGCGGAGGGGAGACATGGAACATTGGATCGAAGTTGCCATCGATACGAATCCGGAAGGCATTGACCTTGTGGGCAGTGTGTTGACGGCATTGGATGTAACCGGCTTTGTCATCGAAGACGAGACGGATTTTCTCACTTTTTTGGAAGAGAACAAGTCCACATGGGACTATGTGGATGAAGGGCTGATGATGGAGAAAAAAGGCGTCAGCCGGGTCAAGCTTTATTTATCAGAAGATGAAACGGGTCGAGAAATGCTGAAAACCATCCGCCAGACCATGGAACGGCTGGCGGCGGAAACAGCAGAAGAGATCTGTGGTTCTCTTCAAATTACGCTGAGAGACGTAAAAAATGAAGATTGGGAACACAACTGGAAAGCATATTATAAGCCCTTTTCTGTGGGGGAGTCTTTGCATATTATACCGGAATGGGAACGGGATATTACCACCCCGGAGGACCGGGTACCCCTTTATTTGAATCCAGGTCTCATTTTCGGAACTGGCGGCCACGCTTCCACACGGCTTTGCCTGGAAATGATGGAGCCGCTTCTTCGCGCGGGGGACAGCGTGTTGGACCTTGGCAGCGGCAGCGGCATTTTGTCGGTGGCGGCGCTGAAGCTGGGGGCAGCATTTGCCGCAGCGTGCGACATTGACCCAAAAGCGGAAAAAGTGGCGCGGGAAAACGCAAGGCGAAATGACATTGCCCCCGGGCGATATCAGGTAGAAACGGGCAACATTCTGGAAGACCCGTCTTTGGCCCAGCGACTTTCTCAAAGGCCGTATCAAGTGGTCTTTTCTAACATTGTAGCGGACGTGATCATCGCCCTGGCCCCAAGGATTTCGGGTTTTTTGGCGCCTGGCGGTGTGTGGATTGGTTCCGGTGTCATTGACAGCCGGAAAGAGGATGTTACAACAGCACTTTTGGAAAACGGCTTTTCCATCTCCCGGGTACGGGAACAGGATGGCTGGGTCTGTTTTGCCGCCAGCCGTTTGGAGGGGAGGAGCGCTTCATGAAGCCCTGCGGGTTTTTTGCCTATCTTTCCAGAATGCGGTATATCGGCCGTTGGGGTTTGATGCGCAATACCTTTGAGGAAAATGTGCAGGAGCATTCTCACATGGTAGCGATTCTGGCCCATGCGCTGGCCATCATCCGGCGGGAGGTGTTTGGGAAAGAGATCGACCCGGACGCGGTGGCCGCCGCCGCCTTGTACCACGATGCGCCGGAAATTTTGACAGGCGACTTGCCCACCCCCGTCAAGTATTATAATCCGGGAATCCGGGAGGCATACCGGCAGGTGGAGGAGGTAGCGGCGCAAAAGCTTCTCTCCATGCTGCCCGAGGCGTTGCGGTCTTCCTACACGCCCCTCCTGCTGCCCACAGACCCGGATGTTTTGGCGCTGGTGAAAGCAGCGGACAAGCTCTCCGCTTATGTGAAATGTATAGAGGAGCTCAAAGGCGGCAATATGGAATTTAAGCAGGCGGCAGAGCAGATTCTGGAGGCACTTCACGCATTTGAGCTGCCGGAACTTTCTTATTTTATGAAAGAGTGCCTGCCGGCATTCTCCCTTGCGCTGGATGAACTAGGCTGATCTTTGAACGAAAGGGATAACAGAACGACAAAATGGCTCCTAACGGGGTTGGGAAAGGAAAGAGAGGAATCGATATGCGCGCCATTATCACGGTGATTGGAAACGATCAGAAGGGGATCATTGCAAAAGTAGGGACATGCCTTTATCAACGGGAAGTCAACGTGCTGGACATCACCCAGACGCTGCTGCAGGAATATTTTACCATGGTGATGCTGGTGGACATCACTGACTGCACCTGTTCGTTTGAAGCGCTGCAACAAGCGCTCTGCCAGGTGGGAGCAGAGATGAATTTGTCTATCCGCATCCAAAGCGAAGAAATTTTCAACGCGATGCATCGTATTTAAGGGGGCGGCATTTTATGCTCAATCAACGAGACATCTTACAGACCATCGGCATGATCGATCGGCAGCATTTGGACATTCGTACCATTACCATGGGCATTTCTTTGCGAGACTGCGCCCATCCGGACCCGGCCGCGTGCTGTGAAAAAATTTATCGGAAAATCACCAAATATGCCAAACATCTGGTTTCCACCGGGGAAGCCATCGAACGAGAGCTGGGGATTCCCATCGTAAACAAACGAATTTCCGTGACGCCCATCGCGATGGTAGCGGAAAGCTGCGAAACGGAAGATTATGTCCCCTTTGCCAAGGCGCTGGACCGGGCGGCGGCAGATTGCGGCGTGAACTTCATCGGTGGGTTTTCCGCGTTGGTGCATAAAGGCTTTACGGTAGGAGACCGGCGGCTGATCGACTCGATTCCCGCAGCACTGTCCCAGACAGAGCGGGTGTGCGCCTCGGTCAATGTGGCGACCACAAAAGCCGGGATAAATATGGACGCTGTGGGGCTGATGGGGCGTATCATCAAAGAGACGGCAGCACAGACGGCAGACCAGGACGGCTTAGGCTGCGCCAAGCTGGTGGTGTTTGCAAACGCTGTGGAGGACAACCCCTTTATGGCGGGGGCGTTTCATGGCGTGGGCGAGCCGGAATGTGTCATCAATGTAGGCGTGTCCGGCCCGGGCGTGGTGCATCACGCATTGAAAAAGGCAAATGGCGCACCCTTTGATGTTGTGGCAGAGATCATCAAAAAGACGGCGTTTCAGATCACCCGCATGGGACAGCTGGTGGCGCAGGAGGCCAGCGCCCGGCTGGGCGTTCCCTTCGGTGTGGTGGATTTATCTTTGGCACCCACCCCAGCGGTGGGGGACAGTGTGGCCCGCATTCTGGAGGAAATGGGTCTGGAGACGTGTGGAACCCACGGCACCACCGCGGCGCTGGCGCTGCTCAACGATGCGGTGAAAAAGGGCGGTGTTATGGCGTCTGGCCATGTGGGCGGCTTGTCCGGCGCGTTTATCCCGGTGTCGGAAGACGAAGGGATGATTGCAGCGGCAGAACAGGGTGTCCTCTCTCTGGAAAAGCTGGAGGCCATGACCTGTGTCTGTTCCGTTGGACTGGATATGATTGCCGTGCCGGGAGACACCACGGCATCCACCATTTCCGG
>JAQWCP010000017.1 GCA_028705905.1 Oscillospiraceae bacterium | reverse complement strand
TCTTCCAATCATTGCAGACATTTGTGTTTTGGTGCTATAATAAAAGTACCCCAAGTACCCCATTTCCGGACAGAACAGAATAGGAGCTATGTTATGAAGCAAACAGGATCAATCGCCCAGGATACGTTTTTATCCTTTCATCATGGAACAAATAGCCTGGCCCATGAGATCATGGGCGGGCATCTCACTGCCGACGGAGCATGGTTCCGCGTCTGGGCACCAAATGCCGTGGCCGTTTCTGTCATCGGGCCGTTCAACAATTGGACTGCAAAGGTCCATGCAATGCAGGAAGAACTTCCTGGTATTTGGTATATATTTATCCCGAATTTACATCAATACGATGCATATAAATATGCTTTGGAAACAAAAGACGGTTCCATCTTGGAAAAGGCCGATCCCTATGCATTTCATGCCGAGACAAGGCCCTATACCGCATCCAAATTATACGCATTGGACGGGTATGAATGGCACGACGATGCCTGGCTCTCTTATCGCAAAACCCATCTGGTATATGATCATCCGCTCAATATCTATGAAGTGCATTTTGGGTCCTGGCGGCGCACAGAAAATGGAGAGTTTCTCAGCTATCGGGACGCGGCTGCCCAACTGATTCCCTATGTAAAAGAAATGGGATTTACCCATGTGGAGTTTCTGCCGCTGACGGAACATCCGCTGGACGATTCTTGGGGATACCAATGCACCGGGTATTTTGCCGCCACCTCTCGCTTTGGAACCCCCCATGATCTGATGTATCTGATTGACCAGCTCCATCAAGCTGGCATTGGCGTCATATTGGATTGGGTCCCCGCCCATTTCCCAAAAGACGCCCATGGCCTGATGGAATTTGACGGCTCTCATTGCTATGAATATGCCGAACCCACCATGCAGGAGCATGTAGATTGGGGGACGCGGATCTTCGACTATGGAAAAGGGGAAGTTCGCTCCTTTCTTACTTCTTCTGCCCGTTTCTGGCTGGATCAATACCACATTGATGGGCTTCGGGTGGATGCCGTCGCCTCTATGCTCTATTTGGATTATGGCAGGTCAAACGGCACCTGGCGGCCCAACCGGCACGGTGGCCGGGAAAATTTAGAGGCCATTTCCCTGCTACAGCAGATCAATCAAACTCTATTCGGAGTTTCTCCTGATATTTTAATGATCGCGGAAGAGTCCACCGCTTGGCCCGGGGTCAGCCACCCTGTAGACACAGGTGGTTTGGGATTTAACATCAAGTGGAATATGGGCTGGATGAACGACATATTTCATTATTGTAAGCTTGACCCCTACTTCCGGCAATTCAATCACAAGGATCTGACCTTTTCTTTCATGTATGCATTTTCTGAAAACTTCCTACTCCCCGTTTCACATGACGAAGTGGTGCATATGAAAGGCTCTCTTTTGGGAAAGATGCCTGGAAGCATGGAAGAAAAAATGGCTGGTGTCCGTGTGTTCTATGCTTATATGCTGGCACATCCCGGAAAGAAGCTGCTTTTTATGGGGGCGGAATTCGGACAAATTGCCGAGTGGAATTTTGCCAAGGCATTGGATTGGCATTTGCTGGAGCAACCTGCACACCAAGCATTGCAGACCTTTTTCAAGTCCGCGGGGCAATTTTATTTGGAGCAGTCCCCCCTTTGGGAGAATGATTTTGATTGGAACGGATTCTCCTGGCTTTGTGCCGACGACAAATTTGGGAATACCGCTGCATTTTTACGTCGTGGAACAACGGGCGAGCCACTGATTTTCCTGTGCAATTTTTCTCCTGTTCATCGAGACGGTTACCGACTGGGTGTCCCGGAAGCAGGGCGGTACGTGGAACGATTCAACACGGACCGGATAGAATTCGGCGGGAGCAGCTCCCCCCATGCAGGGCCCCTTTCCACGGAAGAGATTCCATGTCATGGGCAGGAATGTTCCTTGACGGTAGATCTCCCCCCTTTGTCCGCTGTCTTTTTGCAGCTCACAGAGCGGACCCCACGAAAAAAGCCAAAAAACAAACTGCCAAGTCGACCAAGCAAACAAATGCTTTGAAACCGCACACCCCTGACCATAAACCAAATTCAAACACAGAGGGCCATCCAGAGAGCCATCCATTGAAGGGAGGAAACATATGAAAAAAGAGTGTATCGCTATGCTTCTCGCTGGCGGACAGGGCAGCCGCCTCTATGCGCTCACCAGCAAAGTTGCAAAACCCGCCGTCCCATTTGGTGGGAAATACCGTATTATCGATTTTCCCCTTTCCAACTGTGTCAATTCCGGTATTGACACAGTTGGCGTGCTAACCCAATATCAGCCATTGGAATTGAGCAATTATATTGGCATCGGCCAGCCTTGGGATTTGGACCGCACTGTAGGTGGTGTCCACATTTTACCTCCCTATGTCAAGGAAGGGTCAAAGGGCACCTGGTATAAAGGCACTGCCAACGCCATTTATCAAAACATGGGTTTCATTTCCCTGTATGATCCCGATTATGTCTTGATTTTAAGCGGGGATCATATCTATAAAATGGACTATTCTGCTTTGCTCGCACGGCACAAGCAGGCAGGTGCCGCCTGTACCATCTCTGTTTTGGAAGTCCCCATGGAAGAGGCTTCCCGGTTTGGCATTATGAACGTGAATGAAGACGACATCGTCTATGAATTTGAAGAGAAACCAAAGCAACCCAAAAGCAATTTGGCCTCTATGGGGATATATATATTCACCTGGAGCAAATTGCGGGAATATTTGATTGCCGACGAGGAAAACCCCGCTTCCTCCAATGACTTTGGGGGCGACGTCATCCCCGCCATGTTAAATGCCGGAGAAATCATGGCCGCCTATCGCTTTTCCGGATATTGGAAGGACGTGGGAACCATTGTCAGCTTTTGGGACGCCAATATGGATATCCTTTCTGTCCATTCGGGCGTACAGCTTTATGACAAATCCTGGCCGATCTACTGCCGCACGCCGACGCTTCCACCCCATGTGATCGGCCAAACGGGAACTCTCTCCCATTCGCTTGTGTCGGGCGGATGCGAAGTATGTGGGAAGGTTGAAAATTCCGTTTTGTTTCATTCCGTTTCTGTGGGGGAAGGCGCAAAGATCAGATATTCCATATTGATGCCCGGCACGGTGGTAGAAAAAGACGCCATCGTGGAATATGCCATTCTGGCAGAAAACACACACATTGGCCAAGGTGCCAGAGTGGGCGCCGCCCCCTGTAACGTGCCACCGGAAGATTGGGGCGTTGCCGTCCTGGGCTCCGGCGTCTGCATTGCAGATCACCAAGTGGTTCCGCCCAAAGCCATGCTGGAAAGCACTGAGGAGGAGGGGCACATATGAACAATTTGCATGGCATTTTATTTACATATCAATCAAACGCCAATTTGAGAGAACTGACAGAGCATCGTACCATCGCCTCCATCCCATATGGCGGTCAATATCGGATCATCGATTTTATGCTCTCCAATTTCGTCAACGCAGGCATTACCGACGTGGGTGTTTTGATGCACGAGAGCTATCAATCCCTTTTGGACCATCTGGGTTCTGGAAAGGATTGGGACTTGAGCCGAAAATGGGGGGGGCTGAAGATCCTTCCACCATTTGCCTATGCCAAGAAACGTGGCAGCGGAGAATTCCGTGGGGAAATGGAGGCGCTGGGGGGCGTTTATACATACCTGCAACAGATTCGGCAGGAATATGTGATCTTGTCCACTTGCGACTTAGTGGCAAATCTCCCCATTGCAGATTTTTTTGAATCCCATTTGAAAAGCGGTGCGGACATCACAGCTGTCTGTACCCACACCCCCATTGCCGCTCCCGAAAGCGCCACCTATTTTTCAATCGGACCGGATGGTTTGGTGTCCGATGTCTTGTGCGGCGGGCATAAATCATTGGACTGTGAATCTCTGGATATTTATATTCTATCTAAATCTCTGCTGTTAAGCCTCATCGACTATTGCGTTTCCCACAACCTCACCAGCTTCAGCCGGGACGTTCTCTTGGGAATGGGACATTCTCTCTCCATTCACCCCTGTTTCTATGACGGGTATGCCGCCCGGATTCAGTCCAAAACTGCTTATTATTCCAAAAGCATAGAATTGTTCGACCCCACAGTACGCGCTTCCCTGTTCCGTCCTGATCAGCCCATTCGTACAAAGGACCGTTGGGACCCCTCCACCTACTATGGGCCGGACGCGCAGGTAGAGGACGCCTTGGTGGCAGATGGCTGCATTATCGAAGGAACTGTGAAAAACAGCATTTTATTCCGGGGCGTGCGAATCAAAAAGGGTGCCAGCGTGGAAAACTGTATTTTGATGCAGGACACCAGCATCCAGGAAGATGCTGTCCTGCGCTGTGTCATCGCTGACAAAAGCGTCACGGTACACTCTGGCCGTATGCTTATGGGCCATGAAAGTTATCCGCTTGTTCTGGCCAAAGGCCAGTCCGTTTAATTGAAAACGAAGGAGATGAAATCTTTGAACATTTTATTTGCCGCATCAGAAGTAGCCCCTTTCGTCAAAACCGGTGGTCTGGCCGATGTTGCGGGCAGTTTGCCCAAGGCGCTGCAACGCGCCGGCTCCAACGTTCGAGTGATTTTACCCCTCTATGGCGCCATTGGCGCTCATTGGCGAAATCAGATGACGTTTTTATTCCACTTTAACGTCACCCTCGCCTGGCGCTCTGTCTACTGTGGCCTGTTTTCTTTGGAAAAAGACGGTGTAACGTACTATTTTGTGGACAATGAGCATTATTTCAACCGCAATGAATTGTATGGCCATTATGACGATGGTGAGCGGTTCGGATATTTTTGCCGTGCGGTTGTGGAATGCATTCCCAAATTGGATTGGGTACCGGATGTGGTTCATTGCAACGACTGGCAAACGGCCCTCATCCCCATATACCTGAAAGAAGACGGCAATCGCATCCCTATGCTGGCTTCCATCCGCACCGTATTCACCATCCATAACGTGGAGTATCAAGGGCGGTATGGCCGGGAAACATTAGAAGACTTGTTCGGCCTCCCCGCCTATTGGTATGAAAACGGAGCCATGGAATATTGCGGCGACATCTCGCTGATGAAGGGGGCCATTTGCGCCGCAGATTTTATCACCACCGTGAGTCCCACTTATGCCCAGGAACTGCACTATGCCTTCTACGCACACGGCATGGAAGGGATCCTCTCTGGCAATGCCCATAAGCTGCAAGGCATTTTAAACGGCATTGACATCGATGTATACAACCCTGCCACTGACCCTGCTTTGTTCCAAACATACACAGCCGACGATTTGTCCGGAAAAGCCCGCAACAAGCAAGAATTGCAGCGTGCCCTTGGTCTGAACCTGGAGCCAGATCTCCCGATCATTGCCTGCATCTCCCGCCTGGTCCCTCACAAGGGGCTTGATCTGGTGACCACCGTTCTCTCCCAGATGATGGAGCTCCCCATCCAATTTGTTGTATTGGGGCGGGGAGACTGGCAGTTTGAGCAGGCATTTGTAAATGCCCGGCAGCAATATCCATCCCGCTTATCTGCCAATACTATGTATTCTTCCAGTTTGGCCATGAATATTTATGCGGGTGCAGACTTGTTTCTGATGCCGTCAAAAAGTGAACCCTGTGGTCTGTCCCAAATGATCGCCATGCGGTACGGCACATTGCCCATTGTGCGGCAAACCGGCGGCCTCAAAGATACCGTTTCCCCTTATAATCAATACACTGGAGAGGGCAATGGATTTGCTTTCTCTGATTACAATGCCCATGACATGCTCCATGTCATCAGAGAGGCTGTTTCTCTCTACCAAAACCGAGAGATCTGGCATACACTGATGCAACGGGATATGAATGCCGACTTTTCTTGGAATAAATCCGCAAATGAATATCTGCATATCTATTCAAGATTGGTGCAATAGCGCACCATCGGCATAAAAGGAGATCAAACACGATGCCAATTTACACCAAACAAGCCATGAAAACAGCTCTGGTCGCAAAATTGCGCCATCATTTCGGCCGAGAAGTATCCGAGGCCAATGCTCTGCACCTGTTCAAAGCATCCGCCCTCGTTCTGCGCGATATTTTGTCCGAAACCCAGCGCGTCAGAAACGACCAAATTCCCACCCAAGACAAGCGTCAAGTCCATTATCTTTCCTTGGAATTTTTGCTTGGGCGGTCCCTGCTTAAAAATGCCTATAATCTAGGCGTCTTAGAGCCGCTGCAAGAAGCACTTTCCGAGCTTGGCTATCATCTGACGGATATTTTGGAGTCAGAACCAGATGCAGGCCTTGGAAACGGTGGCTTAGGCCGGCTGGCCGCATGCTATCTAGATAGCATGACCACCTTGGGCATCCCTGCAACAGGCTATTCCATCTGCTATGAGCTGGGAATTTTCAAGCAAAAGATCATCGATGGGCAACAAATGGAACTGGCAGACAGCTGGATGAACCTTGGTGATGTTTGGCTCATTCCTAAAATGGACGAAGTGGAAGAAGTGCAGTTTGGGGGCACTGTGGAAGAATATTGGGAAAATGGCAAACTGCATGTCTCCCTGAAAGATGCCACAACCGTTCTTGCCATCCCGAAAGATATGAACATTTCAGGGTACCACACAAACCAAGTCAACACACTGCGTCTTTGGGACGCCAAATCCCCCGTTCCCGTTGACATGTCCCTCTATTCCTGCGGTGATTATTTAAAAGCGGTGGAACAACAGGCCATGGCGGAAGTCATCGCCAAGGTGCTGTATCCTGACGACAACCATTATGAAGGAAAATCGTTGCGCCTCAAGCAGCAATATTTCTTCGTCTCCGCCACCGTGCAGTCCATCACACGAAAACACCGCGCCCAATACGGCACTTTGCGTAATTTCCACGAAAAGCATGTCCTCCAAATCAACGACACCCATCCGGCCATCGTGATTCCCGAGCTTATGCGCATTTTACTGGACGTTGAAGGGTATGATTGGGAGACCGCTTGGAACATTGTGACCCAAACGGTTGCTTATACAAACCATACCGTCCTCTCAGAGGCATTAGAACGTTGGCCGCAACGCCTATTTGAAACCCTCTTGCCGCGTGTTTTTTCTATTCTTTGTGAAATCAATCATCGGTTTTGTCAAAGTGTCTATTGCTTTTTCCAAGGCGATCCCAGCAAAGTGCAGGAAATGGCCATTGTCTGGGGCAATGAAGTGCGGATGGCCAATCTATGTATTGCCTCGTGTTTTGCTGTCAACGGTGTTTCCGCTCTGCATACCAAAATTTTAAAACAGGATACGTTTCAAAACGCCTATCGCATGATGCCCCAAAAGTTTTTCAATGTGACAAATGGCATTGACCACCGCCGCTGGCTTGCGCAGTCCAACCCCCGGCTCCATAATTTAATCTGTTCTCTTACAGGATCAGACGCCTACTTGCTGCAGCCAAACAAGCTGCGAGAATTGGAGCGGTTTGCTTCGGATCCTTCTGTTCTGGAAGAGCTTGGATGGATCAAACAGCAAAATAAGTTGGACTTCGCTGCCTTTGCACAGAAGGAATATCACATCACGCTCAATCCCCACGCAATTTTTGACGTGCAGGTCAAGCGGCTTCATGAGTACAAACGCCAGCTTCTCAATGTGCTGCACATTTTGCACTTATATGACCGGTTGCAAAATGATCCCACATTTGATATGGTTCCGCGCACATTCTTATTTGGCGCAAAAGCCGCGCCAGGCTATTTGATCGCCAAACAAATCATACGACTCATTTGCAGTGTTTCTTCTAAGATCAATGCGGATCCTCGCTGCAAAGACAAACTCCAGGTGTTTTTCTTAGAAAACTATCGCGTTTCTCTGGCAGAAAAACTGATGCCAGCTTCGGAAATTTCTGAACAAATTTCCACCGCAGGCAAAGAAGCCTCCGGTACCGGCAATATGAAATTCATGATGAACGGTGCCCTCACCATCGGAACGCTGGATGGTGCCAATGTAGAGATGCACGAAGCCATAGGCCCCGACAATATGTTCCTCTTCGGTCTCACAGCGGAAGAAGTGGCGCATAAAAAACAGCAAGGCTATAATCCCTACATGTACTACAATCACAATGACGCATTGAAGCGGGTATTGGATCAGCTAACCATCGGATTTGGCGATGGCGTATCTTACAGTGAAATCGCCAACCGCCTTCTGATTGGCGAAAAAGGCCCCGCAGACGAATATATGCTCCTGGCTGATTTTGACGCATATGTCAAGGCCCATCAGAAAGCAGCGGAAATATATCGAACCCCCCAGTTGTGGAATGAGATGGCGCTGCACAATATTGCGCAATCTGGCATCTTTGCCGCAGACCGGAGTATCCGAACGTATGCCAGCACCATCTGGCGCATTCCACTCACAGAAAGGACCACCTACAAATGAAACAAACAGTTTTAATCACCGGCGCTTCCAGGGGCATCGGGCGGGCAAGTGCCCGTCTGTTTGCCCAGGCAGGATATCAAGTTGCCATCAATTACCACAAAAGCAAACAAGCCGCTTTTGACCTGGTGCAGGAGCTCACCGCCCAAGGATATACCGCCATGGCAGTCCAAGCCGATGTTTCCAAACGAAGCGAAGTTTTTGAAATGGTTGACAAAGTGTTGCTTTCATACAAGCAAATTGACATTCTGATATGCAATGCCGGTATCGCCAACTATGGACTTTTTACCGACTTCACAGAAGAGGACTGGCATTCGATCTTCGCCGTGAATGTGGATGGCATCTTTCATACTTGCCAAGCAGTCCTCCCTGGCATGATCCATCGAAAATCCGGCAAAATCATTACAGCCTCTTCCATTTGGGGAATATCCGGCGCCTCCTGTGAGGCCGCCTATTCTGCATCCAAAGCGGCCGTCATTGGCATGACGCAAGCTCTGGCCAAGGAGTTGGGGCCTTCCGGCATCTGTGTCAACTGTGTCGCTCCAGGCGCCACACAAACAGATATGATCGCGGGATTTGATGCTGAATCTTTGGAGGCGTTTCGGCTGGACACGCCTTTGGAGCGTATGGGAAAGCCGGAAGACATTGCACAGACATATTTATTTTTGGCTTCTCCGGCTGCAGATTTCATCACAGGACAAGTCCTAAGCCCAAATGGTGGCTATCTGATTTAATCACCCGATTCATCGGCGAAATAGACAAAAAAAAGTGGATATAAAAACCTTCCTGCACTTTTCGGTGGGAAAGAGATTGACAATTTTTCATTCTAACTGTATAATTGTCAACATGTCTTGTTGCTCTGCGGATGGATTCCGCAAATTTCAAAAAATGGATGGAGGAAATAGCATGAAAAAGTCTCGCATTTTTGCGCTGGTTCTTGCATTGGCGCTCTGCCTCACCACTTTGGTGGCTTGCGGCAACGGCAATCAAGCCCCCAGTGCAGATCCCAACGCAAGTGTTGCGCCCAGCGACGGCAACGGCACCGCCACGGAAGGCACCATTAAAGTTGGTGTTATCACTCCCCTCACTGGCGATGTGGCCGTATACGGCACTGCCGTCAACAATGGCATTAAGCTGTATACCGAGCAGTTCAATAAAGCTGGCGGCATCAACGGGAAAGAAGTGCAGCTTGTGATCTACGATGACAAGGGCGATGCAACGGAATCACTTAACGCTTATAATAAGCTGGTCACTTCTGATCAGGTTGTTGCAATCATCGGCCCCGTCACCAGCAGCCCCACATTCGGTGTTGCGCAGAAGTCCGTTGCAGACAATATGCCCTGCATCACTGCTTCCGCCACCCATCCTGACGTAACGAAATACGGCAGCAACTTCTTCCGCACTTGCTTTGAAGATCCGTTCCAGGGTGGTAAAATGGCTTCCTATGCAAAGGAAAAATTGGGTGCCAGCACCGCCGCTATTATCTACAACACATCTGACGCCTATTCCACCGGCCTGATGGAAGCATTTACCGCAAAGGCACAGGAAGCAGGCCTCTCCATTGTTGCAACAGAAGGATATGCAAAGGACGATGTAGACTTCAACGCCCAGCTCACTAATATTGCCACTAAAAACCCCGATGTGCTGTTTATCCCCGATTATTACAACAAAGCATATTTGATTTGCTCTCAGGCAAAACAATTGGGCATTAAGAGCACCTTCCTTGGTGTTGATGGAACCGACGGCGTGCTGACCATCGAAGGCGCCGACACTTCCGTGTTTGATGGCATGTATTATCCCAACCACTACTACTCTGGTGATACCAGCGAAAAGGTACAGAGTTTCCAGACCGCATACAAAGCAGCATACAATCAGGATCCCAATTCCTTCTCCGCACTGGGATATGACTCTGCTCAGATTATGTTCAGCGCCATCAAGGCAACAGAAGATGGCGGCCAGACCATTGATACCAGCGCAGAATGCCGCCAGACCATCATCGACAGCCTGAAAGCAACCGATTTGGACTGTCTCACTGGGCATATCACCTTTGATGAAAACAATAACCCCATCAAAGAATGCACCATCATCAAGATTCAAGGCGGCAAGGACGAATACGTCGAAAAATACTAAGATCCAAACTTTATTTAAGGGGGATCTTTGCATAGGGGGTGGCGGGTATCGCCGCCCCCTGCCTCCTTATTTTTCAAGCTTTTTCCGATTCCTCCATTGTAACCGGCTGGAATAACCGACTCTTTCTATCTGAGCATTGGACCCAATTGATTGGATTTTTATTTTTCCTGCTTTGTCGAAATCCGTCAAATCAGGATTGTCTTGTTACTAATAATGATTGTTGGGGGAATCTCCTGTGATTCCCGTTTTGTTTTTCTTCCGCGATGCGGCTTTGAGAAAATGATTTCATTTTCTCATTTATCTGAAGTGTAAGGAATGATATGTCACATGACTTTTCTATATCAATTGATCAACGGCATACAGATCGGCAGTATCTATGCCCTTGTTGCCCTTGGGTACAGCATGGTTTACGGTATTGTTATGCTGATCAATTTTGCCCATGGTGAAATCATCATGATTGGTTCCTATATAACATGGTATGTGATGTCCCAAATGGGTCTACATCCAGCCATCGCTATTTTGGCTGCCATTCTGTTCTGCGCTCTCTTTGGCGCTCTTATCGAAAAAGTGGCATACAAGCCGCTGCGAAAGTCCGAACGGCTTTCGCTGTTGATCACTGCCATCGGCATTAGTTTGCTATTGCAAAATACCGCGCAACTAATCTTTTCCGCAAACCCCCGCATGTTCACCAATATTTTCGCCGGCTCCATCCAAATTGGCAGCCGTCAATTTTCCAACGCCACGTTTGTTACCATCATCGTCTCCGTGCTCATCATGATCGGATTGACGCTTTTGGTGAATAAAACAAAAATTGGCAAAGCGATGCGTGCTGTCTCGGAAGACAATGATGCAGCACAGCTGATGGGAATCAATGTCAACCATACCATCACATTTACCTTCTCTCTCGGCTCCGCTTTGGCGGCAGTTGCCGCCATTTTGTACTGCTGTTCGTATGCGCAGATCCAGCCTACCATGGGTTCCATGTTGGGCCTGAAGGCATTTGTTGCAGCCGTTTTGGGCGGTATTGGCAGTATGCCAGGCGCAATGATCGGCGGGTTCTGTATCGGCATTGCAGAAAGCCTTACAAAGGGATACATCAGTTCCCAGCTTGCCGACGCCGTGGTGTTTGGAATTTTGATCGTTGTGCTTCTCATAAAGCCCACCGGCATTTTGGGTCGCCACATCAGCGAGAAAGTGTAGGGCCGTGCAATGAAAAAAGAAGGATTACTCAATAAAACCTGGTTTCGGTACATACTGAACGCCGCATGCATTCTTTTGCTATTCGGACTCATTTCTATTTTGGTGTCCAGTGGAGTCGTCAACCGCTACCAGGCAATGATTTTGATTCCCGTTGGATATAACATCATCCTAGCTACCAGCTTGAACCTGGCAACTGGCTTTTTAGGCCAGCTTCCTTTGGGCCACGCAGGGTTCATGTCTGTGGGCGGTTATGCATCAGCTCTGTTCAGCATGGCAGTGGATTGGCCTGCTGCCATTGAATTTCCCGTCGCCCTTCTCATTGGCGGCCTGGTTGCCGCTGTCTTTGGCATGATCATTGGCCTGCCCGCCCTTCGGCTGAAAGGCGATTATTTGGCCATTATTACCTTAGGGTTTGGCGAAATCATCCGTGTCATTATTTTGAATCTCAAATTTACAGGTGGCGCATTTGGCCTGCGCGGCATCGAAAACCATACCACTCTGACCAGCACATTCGTTTGGGTGGTCATCTCCCTCTTTGTGATTTTTGCCTTGATTAAATCACGTCATGGCCGGGCTATCATCGCCATCCGCGAAAACGAAATTGCAACGGAATCGGTGGGAATTTCCACCACATATTACAAGATGGTGGCATTTAGCGTATCCGCCTTCTTTGCAGGTATCGCTGGTGGCTTGTGCGCGCACTATCTCACGTTGCTCAACGCAGGGGATTTCGGGTTCATGCGTTCCGTTGAGATTTTGGTCATGGTCGTATTAGGCGGGATGGGTTCCATCATTGGCTCTGTTGTCGCCGCCATCGTTCTGACACTGCTGCCAGAACTGCTGCGTGGGTTTTCAGAATATCGTCTCATTATTTACTCCCTGCTTCTTGTCATCATGATGATCTTCCGTCCCTCAGGATTATTTGGCCGGTATGACTTTTCCTTGTCAAACTCGCTTTTGAAAATAAAAGGAAAAATCACCAACTCATCTCGAAAGAAGGGGGCAACCCATCATGAATCATGAATCTGTCCAAAATAACTCGGCTTATATTCTAGATGTCACAAATCTGGGAATTGATTTTGGCGGCCTGCAAGCATTGGATGATTTTAATATTCAAGTGAAAGACCGTGAAATTGTAGGTCTGATCGGTCCAAACGGTGCAGGAAAAACCACTATTTTCAACCTGCTGACTAGCGTATATCAGCCATCCCGGGGTAATATCCAGGTAACGGGCCGAAGCACAAAGGGAAAAACTCCTCACGAGGTCTCGCAGTTTGGTATCGCCAGAACATTCCAAAACATTCGTTTGTTCAAAAACATCTCTGTAATCGATAACGTTAAAATTGCACTGCATAATGGCATGAAGTATTCTATGCTGTCTGCCATTTTACGCCTCCCCAGCTATTGGAGAGAGGAAAAAGCGGCAACAAAGCTGGCATTGGAATTGCTTGCTGTTTTCAATATGCAGGACTTGGCCGACCAGCCAGCCGGCAGTCTGCCTTATGGCGCACAGCGCCGTTTGGAGATTGTGCGGGCTCTCGCCACCAATCCAAAGGTCCTGCTTCTGGATGAGCCGGCCGCAGGGATGAACCCATCCGAAACGGCAGAGCTGATGTCCACCATTCGGGATATCAGAGATCAATTTAACATGGCAATTGTTCTCATTGAACATGACATGAGCTTGGTGATGGGTATCTGTGAGCGGATCTTGGTCTTAAACTACGGACTTATCATTGCACAAGGCACGCCGGAAGAAATCAAGAACAGTCCTGTGGTCATTGAAGCCTATTTGGGCCAACAGAGAGGAGAGTGAGCGGTGTGCTAAAAGTGGAGAACATCAATGTATATTACGGCGCAATCCATGCCATCCAAGGTGTCTCTTTTGATGTCAAGGAAGGTGAAATTGTTACTTTGATTGGGGCCAACGGCGCCGGTAAGAGTACGATCTTAAAGACCATTTCCGGCCTGCTGCGCTCTACGACTGGCAGTATTTCCTTTTTAGGGGAAGATATCAGCCGGGCCAGCACCCATAGCCTTGCCCGCAAAGGACTCGCCCATGTACCAGAAGGAAG
>JAQWCP010000257.1 GCA_028705905.1 Oscillospiraceae bacterium | reverse complement strand
TGCCCGACCTTATTCAAATCGGAAAAGTCTGCAATGACGGTGGCCTGCTGGCAGCAGAAGGTAAGGTTGATGAGATCCGTCATATCGGTGATGCCCAGCTTTGAAGCCATGCCTTGGAACTGGTTATCCTCTCCCACACAAAAGCTGTCAAACCGTTTGGCGAGATAGTCCATCTCATCGACATTCACAGCGATATTTTCCAGCCGCTTGAGAACTGGCCAGTCCTCAGAAATTGTGTCCACATGGCAATCACCCTTCAGCGGATCGCCAATTTCTAACGCGCTCAGCATTCCGATGATCCCATCATACTGCTCTGCGGGAATCGGGAATGGTATGGTGACTACACCGTATTCGGGGTGCTGTGCATTGCTTAAAACTGCTCGATATTGCATAGGTGCCCTCCTTTATTTTGTATGCGGTGTTTTTGTACGATCCGCGTTTTGTCTGCGATTGATTTTTTCCATATCGGTTCTGAGACAGTCTCCGGGGGAGGAATGGCAAATAAAGCCGTGGGAAGCATAGGGGCAGTTGCCGCAGCTTTCATAAGGGCCGCGCGCATGCTGCTGCGGCTCCGGCTTTTGAAATTCGCTTGGTGGCATTTCGTAATAGCAAGCGGGAGATCGGTTTCGTTTGAAGCGTATTGTCATTTCTTCACCTTTCCGTAAACAAAAAAAGAGCGGTCAAATCGAGGAGTGTTTCCTCAAATTCGACCGCTCTTTGCGTTCACTTTTTTAATTGTATTTCTTGATTTTTGCAGGGAAATGGGAAGATAAAAGTTTGAATACACCGAAGATAATAAAAAAGGCAGATGATATCCCCAAAAACGATGCGTTTTTGAACGGGGGTATCTCTGCCTAAAAAGTCCTATAAATGGCGATGTCATCGGCATTTCTGCCGATGACATCTTTTTTGCCATTTTGTTTTGGTGCGAGTGACGGGACTTGAACCCGTACGCCATAGACACACGCCCCTCAAACGTGCCTGTCTACCAGTTCCAGCACACTCGCAGATTTGGTTGGAAATGACGTTGCTTGATTATTATAGCATAGAAATTTGGTTTGTCAACAGAAAAAAGCAAGCTATATGGGATAACCTTGTGAAAAAGTTAACAATTGTCAGAAGGAGAGAATCGTTGTATAATGAGCATATCCTTGGGAAATCCCTATGGATGTTGCCGTTGGAAAACTTGTTTCGAAGCTGGTTACATCATAGGAATGAAATGGAAGAGAAGGAGACGAAATCTGGAATGTTGACTGCAAAACGCCAAGAGCTAATGCCGGGTGTGCATCTCACCACGATTCGGACCCGAAAGTTTAAGACCAATACCCTCAGTTTCAATTTGCTGCTTCCGCTAAATAAGGAAACGGCTTCTTTCAATGCAATTCTGCCTAAAGTGTTGCGACGTGGAACAGCGCGATACCCGAACATGGAATTACTTTCCGCCGCTTTAGATACACTTTATGGGGCGTCTGCTACCGTCACCATTCGCAAAAGAGGAGAAGCGCAATGCATTGGTTTCAGAGGGGCCTGTATTGAGGATCAATACGCACCTTCTGGTGAGAATCTTCTGGAAGAATTCACAATGCTGATGGGAGACTTGCTCTTGCGGCCCGCTACGAGGAATGGACGTTTTTATTCGGAATATGTGGAGGGGGAACGAAACAACTTGCTCCGCCAGATTGACGCCATCAAAAACGACAAGCGCTCCTATGCCTTTTCACAGCTTTCACGTAGCATGTGCCAAAATGAGGCGTTTGGTGTGGATACCTTGGGAGACAAAGAGACTGCTTCCTCCATCACTGGAAAGAAACTGTTTGCCTATTACAACGAGATACTTGCAAAGGCACCGATGGAAATTTTTTATTGTGGAAGTGCCCCGGAGGAACAAGTGGCCGCTGCCATCTCCAAAGAAATACAAGGGCTACCAAGGGCTAAGGAACAAATGATTACTGAGACAAGTTTGGTTCGAGAAGCGCCGAAAGACGCTCCGCGTACCACAATGGAAGAAATGGATATATCACAAGGGCGGATCGTCATTGGTTGCCGAACCGGAACTGCAGTTTGGGAGGAGGAATATCCGGCTCTTCTGTTGTTTAATGCGGCATTGGGCGGTACGGTGACTTCAAAATTGTTTGCTAATGTACGTGAAAAGTTGTCTCTTTGCTATGAAGTTGGTTCTATGTTGGAAAAACAAAAGGGATTGCTGTTCATTTCTGCGGGAATTGCACCGGAAAACTATGAGGCAGCGATGCGTGAAATTCTTACGCAGCTGGAAGACGCTTGTCAAGGGAATTTTACAGAACAAGAGTTCTCTTCTGCTCGTCAGATGTTGGTCAGTAGCTTGATGGGTGCTTCCGACGCCCAAAGCCGGTTGGAAGATTTTTATGTTGGCCAATTGACGGCTGGTCTTACCACGGGGCCGGAAGAGCTGGCGCATCAGGTAGCCAAAGTGACGAAAACGCAAGTGAAGGAAGTGGCCAGCCGAATCCAAGTGGATACGATCTACTTCCTCAAAGGAAAGGGGGAGGGTCATGACAGTCAAACACTATGAAACAGTGGGGGAGACAATGTATGCAACGCGTCTTTCCAATGGACTGCAAATATATGTCACACCTCGTCCGGGGTATGCGAAACAGTTTGCTTTTTTCGCAACGAATTATGGCGGAAATGATCTGAAATATCAGTGGAATGGCCAAATGAGAGAAATTCCGGCTGGAACTGCCCATTTTTTAGAACATAAATTATTTGACACGAAAGACAGTAGCGCAGATTTGCAGTTGGCTGCTCACGGTGCCATTTCCAATGCATTTACAAGTCCGTCTATGACAGCATACTTTTTTGAATGTACAGACCATTTTTATGAAAATTTGGAGATCCTCCTTCACTTTGTTTTGGAGCCGTATTTTACGGTCGAAAGCGTACAGAAGGAGCAAGGCATTATAGGGCAAGAGATTGAAATGGGTGCTGACGACCCGGATACGCAAGTGTATTATCAGCTGATAGAGTGCCTCTATGAAAACCATCCCATTAAAGATCGGGTCATCGGCACCGTCGAGAGCATTGCGCGGCTCACGCCAGAATACCTTTATGCGTGCCATGAAGCATTTTACCATT
Organism: Oscillospiraceae bacterium; assembly: GCA_028705905.1. Classification (GTDB taxonomy): domain Bacteria; phylum Bacillota; class Clostridia; order Oscillospirales; family Oscillospiraceae; genus RGIG529. The sequence goes on along the minus strand of JAQWCP010000257.1, from coordinate 198 downwards.
TGGATAATATGGTGCTTTGTGTGGCCGGAGATGTCTCCCCAGAAGGAGTGGCAGAGCGAGCGCAGCAGATGGTACAAAAGGAAGGCGTACTGTTGCATGAAAAATATCCGGAGGAGCCAGTATCGCCTCATCGCATGCGGGCGGAAAAAGAAATGGAAGTATCCGCACCTCAATTCTTGCTGGGCTTTAAGGGACTGG
>JAQWCP010000256.1 GCA_028705905.1 Oscillospiraceae bacterium | reverse complement strand
ATATCAAATGAGTTTACTGTTTGATTTTTACGGCGATCTGCTCACAGAGCGCCAACGAGAGTTTTTTGACTTGTATTATAACGAAGACCTCTCCCTGGCGGAAATTGCAGAAAACAGTGGCATCACCCGTCAGGGCGTACGAGACGTGATTGTGCGTGCAGCGGGGACTTTAACCGAATTTGAAGAAAAAACACATATCATCCAACGTTTCCTGGAATTCCAGCCCCATGTCAGCGCCATCGAGCAGGCGGCCGGGGAAATTTCAGAAATCAACCACCGCACCATCGGCAACCAACGGCTGGCAGAGCTGTCGGAGCAAATCCTCCGGGCTGCCGCCGCACTGAAAGAATGATGTATTTCTGAAAGGAGATGACACACCATGGCATTTGAAGGGTTGACACAAAAGCTCAGCGCCACATTCAAACGTCTGCGTGGAAAAGGACGCCTGAGTGAAGCCGACGTCAAAGAAGCCATGCGCGAGGTGCGTCTGGCTCTTTTGGAAGCGGACGTGAATTATAAAGTCGTCAAAGATTTCGTCAAACGCGTCACCGAGCAGGCCATTGGTGTAGACGTCTTGGAAAGCTTAACTCCGGCGCAGACGATCATCAAAATCGTCAACACGGAGATGACCGCCTTAATGGGCGGGCAAAGCACAAAGCTGACGATTTCTTCCAAACCGCCCACTGTGGTCATGCTGGTGGGGTTGCAGGGTGCCGGTAAAACCACCAACGGCGCGAAACTGGCTGGGCTTATGAAAAAGCAAAACGGCAAGCGCCCCCTTTTGGCGGCATGCGACGTGTACCGCCCAGCAGCCATCAAGCAATTGGAAGTGGTGGGTGAACAGCTTGGGGTCCCCGTCTTTCAAATGGGGCAGGGCGACCCGGTGGAAATTGCCAAAGCGTCGGTTGAACACGCGAAAAAATATGGAAACGATATGGTGTTCTTGGATACCGCTGGCCGGCTGCATATTGACGAATCGCTCATGACCGAGCTGAAAAACATCAAGGCTGCCGTTTCACCCCAGGAAGTGCTTTTGGTCGTGGACGCCATGACCGGCCAAGACGCCGTCAATGCGGCATCCGCTTTTGATGAAGCGTTGGGACTGGACGGTGTCATTTTAACCAAGCTGGACGGTGACGCCCGGGGCGGGGCAGCTTTGTCCGTCAAGGCCGTCACCGGGAAACCCATTAAATTTGTAGGCACTGGCGAGAAATTAGACCAAATCGAGGTGTTCCACCCTGACCGGATGGCGTCTCGCATCTTGGGGATGGGCGATATGCTCTCCCTGATCGAAAAAGCTGAGCAAGCGTACGACGAAAAGAAGGCCTTGGAGCTGCAAGCCAAGCTGAAAAGCAACAAGCTGACTTTGACGGATCTCTACGATCAGCTCACCCAGCTGAAAAGCATGGGGTCCCTTTCCGATATCGCCGGCATGTTACCCGGTATGGGGGGCAAGGCCCTCAAAGATGTCAAAGCACCGGATGAGAAGATGCTGGGCCGCGTGGAGGCAATTATCCTCTCCATGACCGTACAGGAACGGGAAAATCCATCGATCTTGAACAACAGCCGAAAAAAGCGCATTGCTGCCGGAAGCGGCACATCGGTTGTAGATATCAACCGGCTTTTGAAGCAGTTTGATATGATGCAGGCCCTCACCAAGCAATTTTCCGGCGGAAAGCTGCCCCGTGGCTTGCGCAATAAAATGAAAGGCGGTATGCCGGGCATGCCGTTCTAACTCTCGCGTATTTTCTTTTTGCATGTATGGAGCATCTTCGCTCCCTGCAGATATGACTCTATTTTGGAGGTGAAACACATGGTAAAAATCAGACTGCGGAGAATGGGCGCAAAAAAGGCCCCCTTCTACAGAATCGTGGTGGCCGACTCCCGTTATCCCAGAGACGGCCGCTTCATCGAAGAAATCGGCACATACAATCCCCTGACCACCCCTGTAGAAATCAAGGTGGATGCAGATCGGGCACAAGCTTGGATGAAAACTGGCGCACAGCCCACCGAGACTGTGAAAGCTCTGCTGAAAAAAGCAGGCGCACTGTAAGGGAGGCCTCAATGAAAGAGCTTTTGACTTATATTGCCCAACATTTGGTGGACAAGCCTGATGCCGTTTCCGTCAACGAAGCAGAACAGGATGGAGAAACCGTTCTGGAGCTACACGTTGCACAAGAAGATATGGGCAAGGTGATCGGCCGTCAGGGTAAAGTTGCCCGTGAGATCCGGACCATCGTCCGTTCCATGGCGCAACGCACCAATCAAAAGGTCTCTGTGGAAATTGTAGATTGAGCAGAAAAAGTCCACTGATTGATTCAGTGGACTTCTTGCCGTCTAAGAAACAATTTTTCACAAAATGATGTCCCAGACAGGAGAATGGTTATGAACAACAAGATATTTTTAGAGGCCGGCCGGATCGTCAACACCCACGGCGTGCGGGGCGAGGTAAAGATTCAGTCGTTTTGTGACAGCGCGGATTTTCTGCAGCAATTTGACACCCTTTATATCGATGAAACCCCCATCCCCGTCCTCAGCTCCCGGGTCCACAAAAACTTTCTTTTGGCACGCCTGAAAGCCATTGACGACGTAGACTCTGCCGCGCGGCTGCGAGGCAAATCTATTTTTGTGGATCGTAGCGGCATTGTCTTGCCAGACGGTCAATATTTCATTGCCGACCTGGAGGGTCTCACTGTATACGATGCCAAGACCGGCTCCACCATCGGGACTCTGGTAGAAGTCCTGCCCCTCCCCGCCGGCGATGTCTATTCGGTCAAAGGCGAGCGAGAATACCTCATCCCCGCAAAAGGCGGTTTTATCGACGAGGTCAATGTGGAAGAAGGCTACCTGAAAATAAACCTGGTGGAAGGGCTGGCTTTGGATGAGAATTGACATTATGACCCTTTTCCCCGATGTGGTGGGGGATATGCTTTGCGAAAGCATCCTGGGCAGAGCACAGGAGCGGGGCTACATCCGCATCGAATGCCACCAGATCAGGGACTATACCCGCAACAAGCAAAAGCAGGTGGACGACTACCCTTATGGCGGCGGCGCCGGCATGGTGATGCAGGCAGACCCCCTATACCATTGCTGGAAGCACATTCAGGACAGTGCCGAAACCCACATCCACACCATCTATCTCTCCCCGGCAGGAACGGTCTTCCGCCAAGCGGACGCCAAACGGCTGAAAGACTACGGCCGTCTGATTCTGGTCTGCGGCCACTACGAAGGGGCGGACGAGCGCTTTCTCCAGGAGTGCGTGGACGAGGAAATTTCCTTGGGCGACTTTGTCCTCACCGGCGGGGAGATTCCCGCCATGGCGGTGGCAGACG
>JAQWCP010000255.1 GCA_028705905.1 Oscillospiraceae bacterium | reverse complement strand
AACGGTGGTGCTGGATGAGGCAGACCGGATGCTGGATATGGGATTTGTGCGGGACGTAACCCGAATTTTGGATTTGATGCCAAATCGAAAGAATTTGGCACTGCTCTCCGCTACCATCTCCAGAGAAGTGATGGATATTGCCTGGGTGTATCAACGGGACGCCGTAGAGGTCATTGTGCGAGCGGATGTGGACAACAAACCAAATATCACGCAATACCGGCTGGATGTACCGAACAATCGAAAAGCGGAAGCGGTGTTGTCCATTTTAAACAGTCAGCCACATGGGAGGGCCATTGCATTTTGCAACACCAAAAATATGGTGGAGCGGCTCACGAAGATGCTGTGTATGGCCAATTGCCCTGCTGATTGTATCCATGGAGACATCCGCCAAGTCAATCGGGAAAAAGTGATGGCCAAATTCCGCAAGGGGAATTTGCGTGTTTTGGTCGCAACAGATGTGGCTGCAAGGGGTATTGACATTGACGACATTGATATTGTCATCAATTATGATGTGCCGGAGGAAACAGAATATTATGTTCATCGCATCGGCCGGACGGGTCGAGCGAAAAAGAGCGGAACTGCATATACGATCGTTTCCAATTTTGCAGATGGTATACAGTTGGACGGCATTGAGAAACGAACAAATAATGTGTTAAAACGCCTCAAAATAGATGGCGGGGGGACGTTGTCCCCCGCTGATGTGTAGAAAGAGCGTGACGAAATAGCCTGCTTTCCAAAACAGGCTATTTTTGGCGAAGAAAAGGGGAAAGTTTTTAAAAAAATAAAATAGAACCTGTCGCTTTCTTCTGAGATTTGATATAATGGAATATAGAGAAAGAGAGGAATGGATGATGGACGCGGTGCACCAAATGGATCATGCGATTATTGTATTTACAGGAAGCGCAGAAGGGCAAGATAAATCTGACATGTTGCAAGAGCTTTTGTTCTGCCCAATCGGCGGCTGGATCGTGCAGGCGCTTTCTAAATTGGGAATCAAACGGTTTTTTGCCTTATGCCATGAAACGGAGCAAGCCGCAGTGGCCGGGTGCTTCCCGGAAACCGTATCGGTAGAATTTGGCAGCACAAGAGAGGATTTGATGATCTTTCTGGATCAGGAAGAGATAGATCAGGTTCTGGCAGTGACAAAGCCGGTGCTGATTACGGCGGCGGCGGCCAATCAATTGGCATCCCATATGCCGTGGCCCGCCGGGCGGGCAAACGGCGGCATTTACCGGCTCGGGGCGGATGCCCTGAAGGAAACACTGCAGGGGTGGACAGATGACCTTACGGCCGCTTTGCAAAAAGCCAGCGGGGAAACGTATGTTGCAGCAGATGGAACGCTGCTCTGGCCTGTGTTCACTAGTTTGGAGCTGTATCAGGCGCAAAGCACCGGACGGCAGGAAATTGTCCACCGGCATTTGGAAAATGGCGTATTTTTCATTGACTTGGATACCGTTTATATTGACCCTCGGGTCAAGATCGGGGCAGGCACTATGATTTTGCCTGGTACCATTTTAAAAGGGAAGACGACCATTGGCGAGCGATGCGAAATTGGCCCCAACAGCATGTTGAACAATTGTGTGGTCGGAGACGAAACAACCGTGAATGCCTCTCAGTGCAACGACAGCATCATTGGAGCCCGTACGAAGGTTGGACCATTTGCTTATGTCAGACCGAATTGTAAAATCGGAGACGAAGTCAAAGTGGGTGATTTTGTAGAAGTCAAAAACTCTGTACTGGGAGACGGCACGAAGGTATCTCACCTCACATATGTAGGTGATTCCGATATCGGAGCCCATGTGAATTTGGGCTGCGGCACTGTAACCGTGAATTATGACGGAAAAGTAAAAGCGCGCACGGTTGTGAAGGACGGCGCATTTGTTGGCTGCAATGCCAATCTCATTGCACCAGTTACTGTTGCAGAAGGGGCATATGTGGCGGCCGGCTCTACGATTACAGATGATGTGCCGATGAATAGCCTGGCCATTGCAAGAAGTCGGCAGGAGAACAAGTTGCATTGGGCAAGCCAAAATGGTGAAAAATAAATCAATCAAAAAAGAAGGGCCTTACGTTTGAGGCAAGGAAGCAATACAAAAGAAAGAGAGCTGAAGGACATGATTTCTCATGGAAAAGACATAAAAATATTTGCAGGCCGATCCAACCGGCCACTGGCGGAAGGGATCTGCAAAGAAATGAAACTCGCCTTAGGCGACGCAGAAGTGGGAACCTTTTCAGATGGGGAAAATTTTGTTTCCATCTACGAAACCGTGCGTGGCTCTGATGTGTTTGTGGTTCAATCTACCAGTTCGCCTGTGAATGACAATTTGATGGAAATGCTCATCATGATCGATGCGTTTAAGCGGGCATCCGCAGGCCGGATCACAGCCGTGATTCCCTATTTCGGTTATGCCAGACAAGATCGAAAAGCAAAGCCCAGAGATCCCATCTCTGCGAAATTGGTTGCCAATTTAATCACCCGTGCCGGTGCCGATCGTGTGTTGACGATGGATCTCCATGCATCTCAGATTCAGGGGTTTTTTGACATTCCTGTTGACAATTTGCTGGGTAGCACCATCTTTGTTCGCTATTTCGAGAAAAAATTTGCAGGGAATATGGATTCCCTCATGGTCGTTTCCCCGGATGTGGGGTCTGTTGCCCGGGCAAGAACGTTTGCTCAAAAGCTGGGTGTTTCCCTTGCCATCGTGGATAAAAGACGTCAGAAGGCAAATTCTTCGGAAGTCATGAATATAATAGGAGATGTAAAGGGAAAACGCGTCATCTTGTTGGACGACATGGTGGACACGGGAGGCAGCCTGTGCGGCGCTGCCCAAGCATTGGTTGAGATCGGTGGTGCGCTGGAGGTTCATGCCTGCGCGACCCATGGTGTGCTGTCTGGCAAGGCGGTTGAACGGATCAATAACAGTGTCATCAAAGAAGCAGTCTTTTTGGATACCATCCAGCCTTCTCCAGAGAAAAGAAGCGACAAAATTAAATATTTGTCTGTGGCACATATGTTTGCTGACGCCATTGAACGCATTTACGAGGAGGTTTCCGTATCAAAAATCTTTCTATGATGGATGATCGGACGCATATACCATGTGGATCAAACGAAAGACGGAACCGAAAGAATGGTTTTTGATTGCGTGTCTTGGCAATCCTGGCGCCCGATATGAACATACACGGCATAATGTGGGGTTTCGGGTGGCAGACATATTGGCAGAACGGTGCAATGTTCCCATTCGAAAACTGAAATTTAAGTCGTTGTATACAGAGATTGTCTTGGGCGGAACATCGGCTGTTTTGCTCAAACCGCAAACGTTTATGAATCTCAGTGGAGA
>JAQWCP010000254.1 GCA_028705905.1 Oscillospiraceae bacterium | reverse complement strand
CTCCGTGGTGGACGCTTTGCGGAAAAACCCTAATTTTAATAAGGTATACATCATGCTGGGCCTCAACGAGCTGGGTTGGGTCAACCTGGATATCTTCCAGCAGCAGTATGAGAAGCTCATCGACACCGTCCGGGATGTGAAGCCTGACGCCATTGTCTATGTCCAGTCTCTTCTGCCCGTCAGCGCACAAAAAGACGCCTCCAGCAGCACACACAACAACACCCGGGTGGCCCTGTTCAACGACAGGGTGAAGGCAGCAGCACTGAGCAAAAAGGCGTTTTTTATCAATGTGGCGGAGGCCGTTCAGGATGAAAACGGATACCTGCCTGCCAGCGTCACCTTCGACGGCGTCCACCTGCAAAAGGTCGCCTGCCAGCAGTGGTTGTCTTATTTGAAGGCCCACACTGTCCCGGCGGAAACGGCGGCGCAAAATCAGGTCAGCCCCAGCCCCGTCCAGAGTACGGCCCCCGCGCAAAGCACGCAGCCAGCCCAAAGTACCGCCCCTAGCGAAAGTACTGCCGGGGCAGCGGCATAAGGGCTGCCCCCAGCCAACGAACCGGGAGGTTTAGCGAACCCTTTATCTGGGCAACGGCTTTGACCCCCGGGCGGCCAAAAAGAAAATTCCATTCAACCAAAACAAAGGAGAGGATGTACGATGAAACAGAACAAGAAAATAGCGGTAGCGCTGCTTTCCCTGTTGCTTCTGGGGCTTGCCGCCTGCGGCGGCGGAAAAACAGTGGACATCAAAACGCTGCCGGAAGCGATTTTGGAAAAGGTGACCTTTGGAGACCAGCTTTCCGAGCTGGACGAAGGGGCCATTGCCAACCTTTACACAGTGCCAGAGGGCGTCACCGCCCGGGTTTTCCTGGGCAGCGGGGCCACATCAGAGGAGATTGCCGTGTTCCAGTGCCCGGACGCACAAACAGCCAAGACCATGCTGGAAAACGCCAAAACCCATATCAGCGACCGGATCACAGCGTTTGAAAACTACCTGCCCGAACAGGTGCAGACACTCAACGACGCCATCGTAGAGCAGATCGGCAACACCGTTGTCGTCTGCGTGACAAAAAATGTCTCTGCCGCCCGGCAGGTCATCGGCGCCTAACCGCCAAATATCCGAACCAAAAAGAGAGGGGAAACTCCCCCTCTCTTTTTGGTATTTTTCTGTCAAACGGGCGCTTGGTTCCCCCTGCCGGGGGACATACCCCCGCTTTATGGGGCAGGAGGGAATGCCCTCGCCATTTTTCGTCAAAAAATAAAGGGAATTGTATTAGACTATTGACTTTTTGGGCATTCCAATATATAGTTTGCTTGATTACTGAATTTTATGGGGAAACGGGGGAGGATACGTGTCCAACGAGTTGATTCGCCTGAAGAATTGCTTCATGGCGTTTGACAACCATGTTGTCTTAAATTCCATCAATCTATATATTAAAGATCGAGAATTCCTCACACTATTGGGGCCCAGCGGGTGCGGGAAAACCACAACGCTGCGGATCATTGGCGGCTTCCAGACACCCACGTCCGGAGACGTCTTTTTTGATGGTGTGAGGATTAATGATGTCCCGCCCCATAAACGAAGGGTCAACACCGTGTTTCAGAAATATGCCCTGTTCTCCCATATGAATGTGTTTGAGAACGTGGCCTTCGGCTTGCGCATCGCCAAGGTGCCGGAGGATGAGATCAAAAAGCGGGTGACGGAAACCCTCCGTCTGGTGAACTTGCCGGGGTTTGAAAAGCGGTCGGTCAACTCTCTGTCCGGCGGCCAGCAACAGCGAATCGCCATCGCAAGGGCCATTGTGAACCGCCCCCAGGTCTTGCTTCTGGACGAACCTTTGGGCGCGCTGGACTTAAAGCTGCGGAAAGACATGCAAATTGAATTGAAGAAAATTCAGCAGCAGGTGGGCATCACATTTATTTATGTAACTCACGACCAGGAAGAGGCCCTCACCATGAGTGACACCATTGTGGTCATGAACCAGGGAAACATCCAGCAGATCGGTACGCCCACGGATATTTATAACGAGCCGAAAAATGCCTTTGTGGCAGACTTCATCGGCGAGAGCAATATTATGAGCGGCGTTATGCGGGAAGACTATGTCGTGACCTTTTCCGGCCACACCTTCCGTTGTCTGGATAAGGGCTTTTCCACAAACGAGCCGGTGGATGTGGTGGTTCGCCCGGAAGACCTGCGGATTGAATCCCCGGAAAACGGCGCGCTGCGGGGCATCGTGGAGTCTGTGGTGTTCAAGGGCGTCCATTACGAGATGATCGTCCGCACCCCCGCTTTCCCCTTTCTGGTTCAGTCCACCTTATACCGGGCGGTGGGACAGGAGATCGGCCTGTCGCTGACCCCGGACGACATTCATATTATGCGCAAGACAAAGCAGCCTGACGCCCAAATTGCCCCCTCGCCGGACACCCAGGCTGCCTCTCTGCCTGGATCCCAGGCGGAGGGTGCCTGATGGCGGCCCGGCGGGCCGTGGCGCAGGAGCCCCCTCGCGGGAAAAGGGGGGCGCGCCATGCATAAAAAAGCACTTGCCGTCCCGTATATCGTCTGGATGGCCATTTTCGTGGTGGCTCCGCTGATCCTGGTGGTGATTTATGCGTTCACCTCCAAGGCGGGCGCCTTCACCCTGGAGAACTTTTCCGGCATGCTCCAGTATGCCGGGATCTTTGGCAATTCGTTTTTGCTGGCCTTTTTCGCCACCCTCATCTGCCTTGTCATCGGCTACCCCTTGGCGTATGTTCTCGCCCGGGAGTCCGCCACCGTGCGAAAAATCGCCATGATCTTCATCATGCTGCCCATGTGGATGAACTTTCTGCTGCGCACCTACGCCTGGATGTCCATTTTGGAAGACACGGGGCTTTTCAACCGGCTTCTTTCCTTTTTAGGCCTGCCCACGGTGCATCTCATCAACACCAACGCCGCCGTGGTCATCGGCATGGTGTATAACTTTCTGCCTTTTATGATTTTGCCCATCTTCTCCGTCATTGAGAAGATCGACCGGAGTACGATCGAAGCCGCCCAAGACTTGGGGGCCAATGGTATGGTGGTTTTCCGGCGGGTGATCTTCCCCTTGTCCTTGCCGGGGGTGTTGTCCGGCATCACCATGGTGTTCATCCCCGCTGTCTCCACCTTTGTCATTTCAAAGCTCTTGGGTGGCGGCATGACCTGGCTTTTGGGAGATCTCATCGAGAACCAGTTCCTGGGGAACGTGTATAACCCCCATCTCGGCTCTGCCATTTCCCTGGTGATGATGGTCATTGTCATGGTCTGCATGGCGGTGATGAACCGCTTTGGCGAGGGCGAGGAAGGAGCGGTGGTGCTATGAAGAA
>JAQWCP010000253.1 GCA_028705905.1 Oscillospiraceae bacterium | reverse complement strand
CATTCATGTAGTAAACCCATAATGTGGCGGCTGCGCAGCGGGAACCAAGCACCCGTTTTTGCCGTCAGAAGTATATTGCCACAAACGCATATTTGCGAAGGAGAAAATAAATGAGAAAAAATATTTTGCGCTGCGTGGGAGGCCTGTTGGCCGCGGCACTGACGCTGTCCGGCTGCAGCCTTCTGCCGGGAACTACGCAGGCGGGAACAAAGCCCAACGCCGAAACGGGTTCCTCCTCGGCGACGGGGCTGGTCATCAACGAAGTGGTTTCTTCCAATAAATACAGCTTTACCGATTCCAAGGGGTTAACGCCGGACTGGATCGAGCTGTATAATTCCGGGAGCAGCGCGCTGGATTTGACGGGTTACGGGCTGAGCGACAACGAAAAAGAGCCCACAAGGTTTCAGTTTCCGTCGGTTCGTCTGGAAGCGGGCGCATACTTAATTGTGCTGGCTGACGGCGGCGAGGTAACGGAAAGCACCGGGGAGCTGCGTGCGTCCTTTGGCCTGTCAAAAACCGGTGAAACACTGTTTTTGAGCGATGCCAGCGGGAATAACATACAGGAGCTGACCGTTCCGGAGCTTAAAGAAGATGTGTCTTGGGGACGCAATGAGAGCGGAACCTATGTCTATTTCGGCATTCCCACGCCGGGAGCCTTGAACCGGGGGCCCAGCGGTGAAACCATGGAGTTTGACTATTCGTCGATGGGCACTTCCTCCATCCGCGTCAATGAGGTAATGCCGTCCAACAGCTACTCGGTCATGGATGGCGACGGCGATCGGCCGGACTGGATCGAGCTGACCAATACAGGTGCGGAAGCGGTGGATCTGGCAGGTTACGGGCTGGGAACGGGTACGGAGCGCATGACCTGGCGTCTGCCGCAGATTACCCTGCAGCCGGGTGAGTTTTTGCTGATCTTTTGCTCGGGAAAAGACCGGGCCGACCCGGCGGGGGAGCTGCATACCAACTTTAAGCTGAGCAGCGATGGCGATCAGGTCAACCTATGTGACGCCAGCGGTGCCGTGATCGACGGCGTAAAATGGGAAAGCAAGATTCCCTCCACCGTGTCCTACGGCCGCAGCCAGGAAGACCCTGCCCAGTGGCTTTACTACCCCACGCCCACACCCCGCAAAGCAAACACAACCAAGGGCTTTGACCAAATCGACAAGGCCGCCGGCATCAACAGCGCGGGTTTGTGGATCAACGAGGTCAGCGCGGTCAGCGAGGCGCGCAGCGGCGAAAATGACTGGATTGAGATCGCCAACGGCGGAGATCAGGCCGTCAGCCTTGCCGGCTATGGACTGACGGATGACAAAGATAAGCCCTTTCAATATACCATTGGTGAAGTCAACGTTCCGGCCCATGGCTATGCAGTGATCGAAGCAAAGGCCGGCGGAACGGGGAAAACCGCAAATTTTAGTATTTCCGGATCAGGAGAGGAACTGTTGCTGGTAGATCCGGACGGCAACGCAGTGGATATTTTTTCTACGGGTGTGCTCAAGGTAGGAATTACAAGCGGCCGCAAGGCGGGGGACGAGTCCGGTCAGCGTTGCTTTTTCAAAACGCCGACACGGGGCGCTGCCAACGACAGTTCGGCAATTCTGAATTATACGAGTGCGCCGGAGTTTTCCGCAGCGGGCGGGTATATCTCCGAGGATACGCAGATAAGCATGACCTGCCCTACGGAAGGCGCAAAAATTTATTATACAACCGACGGCTCCAGACCCGGCAGCAGCAGTCAGCTTTATCAAGGACCCATTACCGTCAATAAATCCATGTCCCTGCGTGCAGTCGCTGTGGCGGATAACCGTCTGGACAGTGAAGTGATCACCGCCACCTATCTGAAGGAAACAAAGCACGATATTCCCGTGGTATGCATCAGCACGGCTCCCGCCGGTCTTTTCGACGCAAACAACGGCATCTTTGCCGATGGGCCGGGATATACGGAGGAGTTTCCCCACACCGGCGCAAACTACTGGAAGGACTGGGAACGGGCGATCAATTTTGAGTTTTATGAGGCGGATGGCACGCTGGGGGTGTCGTTTCCCGCGGGAATTCGGGTATTCGGTCAATACTCGCGCAGCGAGGACCAAAAGTCCGTATCCATCCACTTGAGGGGCGCATACGGCCTGTCCGAAGTCACATATCCTTTCTTTCGGAACTACGATGTGACCACGTTCAGCGATCTGCTGCTGCGCACCTCCGGGCAGGATTGGGTGCATACCAAATTCCGAGACGCCTTTTTTGCTCAAGCGGTCAAGGATACCATGGATCTGGATTACATGGAGTACCGCCCCTTGGCCGTTTATATCAATGGGCAGTACTGGGGACTCTACAATCTGCGCGAAAAGGTGAACGAGAGCTATCTTGAAAATCATCACGGCGTGGATGGAGACAACGTAGACATTATCAAGGGGAACAAAAACGCACTGGCAGGAAATGCCAATGATTTCCTTGCGCTGCGCGAATACATGAAATCTCACAACCTGTCTGATCAGGCAGCCTATGACTATGTCAGTTCGGTGCTGGACGTGGAAAACTTCATGGACTACGCCATTGTGGAAACGTACTTTAACAATACCGACACAGGAAACATTAAGTTTTGGAGAGAGAAAACCGATACGGGGAAGTGGAGGATGATCCTTTTCGATCTGGACTGGGGAATCTTTCCCAGCACATACAAATGGAACATGATCGAAGAGTTCTTTGATCCCAACGGGCACGGCGTAGGAAACAATTTCTACACGCACATTCAATGCGGGCTTTTACAGAACGCCGCCTGGAAAGAAGCATTCCTGAAGCGCTATGCCTGGCACATCAACAACACCTTCCAGCCTGAGCGCTTAAACGCGCTGGTGGATCAAATGGCCGCGGAGATCCGTACGGAGATGCCCCGGCACATTGCGCGGTGGGGAAAACCCACTTCAACGGATTCCTGGGAAAAGCAGGTAACACAGCTGAAGCAGATGCTCACTGAAAAACGAGCCATCACGATAGAGGATTTAAAAGAGACCTTCAGCATTTCAGACGCCAAGATGAAGGAGCTTTTCCCCAACGACTGAAACAACAAAAAGAGTAATTTAAAAGCCTTGAAGGAGCATTACCTTCAAGGCTTTTGATTTGCAAGGGGAAGAGGCGCACGAAAAGTCCGCAGCGGTTTTTAGGATGGCGGCCTGCTTTTCACCGATGAGCACTTCCAGAAGCACAAAAGCAACACCGGGGGCAGTTTGAGGGCAAAAAAACATCGGCGAACTGAAGTTCGCCGATGTGAGAGGTGGTGATTTTAGATGCTGGTGGGGATCTTAACCCACTTTTTCTCAGCAGCAGACTCTTCGCAGGCGTCCATCGTC
>JAQWCP010000252.1 GCA_028705905.1 Oscillospiraceae bacterium | reverse complement strand
CGGACCCGAAGTCGCGGCAGGGGCGGGGGCCATTTCAGAGGGGGCAAACAGAGCCGCCTGGGCGGCTGCCGTGGGGTTTTTGTAAAATTCAGAAAGCCCCATCTGGATTTGCATGTTGTAATAGCGGCTGAGTATATTGAGCACTTGCAGCGAGGAGCCGCCCTGTTCGAAAAAGGACAGGTCTGGGCGGAGACCGGTTTTGCCCAAAACGTCTTCCCAGATATGCAGAATGCTGTCTACCGAAAGCACGGGCGCCGGGACAGGGGGTTCTGGTTCTTGTACCGGCTGTGCCGTTTGAGGCGGCTGGGGCATCTCAACATGTGGCGTGGGTGTTACACAGTCTGGTGCGGGAGTGAACTTGCCTTTTTCCAAGCCACCTGCCGGACTTTGGGCAACCGGTTGAGAGGGGGCACATGCCCCCTCGCCCGGGGCGCGGCAGTCTGTTTCGGCGGGAGGCGCTTTTTCTGCGAGGGAAAGCACGGCCGCTGCAGGGAGGCTGTTTCCGACTTCCTCCGTTCCCGGCTGTGCGGGGGACGGCTGCGGGCTGGTGCTCGCCATGTTCCGCAACGCCGTCAGATCGATTTTTCCACCGGGCGTATAGGGCATTCCGGTCAAAAAGTGGAAGCTGGTGGGAACCATATAGTTAGGAAGCTCACTCCGAAGGCAAGCTGTAATCTCTTCCTGCCCGGCTTCACCGGTGCGTATGCAGAAAGCGTGAAGCTCCAGCGCAGAGTCGGAAAGGGGCATTGGGATCACAACGGCCTGTTTGACCAGGCCAGAGCGCAGCATGGTGCTGACAATTTCGTCTGTTTCCAGACGCTGGCCGTTGATTTTCACTTGGCTGTCGCAGCGGCCAAAGCAATCGAACCGTCCATCGGCCCGAAGACGTCCCAGGTCGCCGCTTTTATACATCATTTCACCCGGTGCAAAGGGGTCGGGGTAAAACGCCGCCTCCGTCAGATCCGGGCGGGCGATGTAACCGGCGGAGACGCCGGCGCCGGCCAGATACAATTCTCCCACTGCTGTGGGCATCACGCGGTTGCCGGCCTCGTCCATCACATACACCCGGCAATTGTGCATGGGCTTGCCGATGGTGACAGGTTTTCCTTCTTGAAGATCGGTCATGGTGATATAGACGGCGGCCTCCGTTGGCCCGTAAAGGTTAACCAGCCGCCCCGCCGGACAGTGGGTTTTGAACTGGGATACCAACGTAGGCGAAACCTGCTCGCCCCCCACAATGGTAAATTGCAGGTGACGGGCCGCTGCGCAAAAGGCGTCGTTTGTCAGGCACATGGAAAGGCGGGAGGCGGTAAACTGAATGAAACCAGCCTCAAATTCTTCGATCAGCCCGGCGAGGCGCCAGGGCAGAAGCATTTCCTCTTCGTCGGCCAGGACGATGGTCTTTCCCATGGCCATGGGAAGCAGACTTTCCGTGATGAAAATGTCAAAGATGAGCGTTGTGGCACAGATCATAGGGCCGGTTACGTCCACCAGCGCCTCTTTCATGTTGGAGAGCAAATTGGCGATGGAGCTGTGGCGGATCATCACGCCCTTGGGCCGGCCGGTGGAGCCTGAGGTAAACAGTACATTGATCAGGTCGGAAGGCGATACCGGGACGGCTTTGAACTCTGTGGAAGCCGGGGCCGACGGAATTACCGCCATCTGCTGCAAATCGGCAGGCAGCTGGGGGAACGTGGTCTCGTCACAGAGGATGTGCTGGATTCCGGCAGTTTCCGCCATATAGGAGAGCCGCTTCCCCGGAAGGGTAGAGAGCAGGGGAACATAGGCACAGCCGGTTTTCAAGATGGCCAGCATAGAGGCAAACAGGTCGGGGGTGCGGCTCATGGCAAGGCCAATTCGCTCACCGGGGACAGCCCCTGCGGTGGTTAGAATGTTTGCAATCTGGCAGGCCCGGCGTTCTATTTGCATTCGCGTTGCGGGATTGCCGTGGAAGATCACGGCGGTCTCCTCCGGATGGAGAAGCGCTGCCCGGCGGACCATCTCGTGGATGGGCATATTGAGGTATGGCTTATATGTATGGTCGGGTGCGTCGATCAGCGTCAGCCGGTCTGTCAAAGGCAGCGGGTCAATCTCACCCAAACACCCAGAACTGCCGGAAATGAGAGACTCGACGATATGGACGAGACTGCGGGCGTACAACCCAATCGTCTCTTCCGCAAACAGATCGGATGCGTATGCAAACTGAAGGGAGTAGATGCCGTTGTCCAGTGCGATGTCAAGGCTCAGCTCGGCCTTGGTCGTGCCAGACTCCAGGGGGATGTACTGTATGGGTGCCCCTCCAAAAGAAAGTTCCGTCACGTCGAAGGGACGCATGGAAAGGGTGACATCGTACAGCGGGTGGCGGGACAGCTCCCGGGGCAAAGCAAGCAGGGAGGTGATCTCCTCCGGCGAGCAGGCGCTGTGGTCCATCATAGAGGCCACTTCATGACGCGTTGCTTCCAGGTAGGCGGAAACAGAAAGCTCCTTGCTGACTTGCAGCTTTAGGGGCAGCACGTTGATCAGCGGCCCGCAGACCTCCCACAGCGCAGGATGCGTCCTGTCTGAAACAGGGGAGCCAACCGTAAATTCCTCCCGCCCTGACAGGGAGGAGAGAAGATACCCAAAACCAGAGAGAAACAGCATATAGGCAGAGATGCCCCGCTGCGCACAGAAATGAGCAATGGACGCGCTGGCCGCGTCTGAGAACGGCAAAGAATAGCTTGCGCCTTTGAACTGAAACGTGCGAGAGCGGGGGGCGTCAGTGGGTAAAGCGAGGGGCGCGGGCATGGGGGTTAGATGATCCCTCCAATATTGCCTGTCCTGCTCGCTGGCGCCACCGGAATGGCTCAAGCAATAAGAATAGTCGATATAAGAAATTTCAGGAAGATCAGGCGACGTACCGTTGTAATAACCCGCGAGACGGCCCATGGCAATGGGAGTTGTCAGCCCGTCGCTGATGATGTGGTGTGTGTCCAGAAACAGCACGGCGGTCCCATCCGGGGCGTTCCAGATCCCGGCCCGGAGAAGCGGTGCCTGGGCCAAATGGAAGGGCGTAACGAACGTGCGGTGCACGTCGTCCATCGTTTCACCCTGCAGCACCTGTATTTGAAACGGGACGGACTCCGCCACCCGGGCAAAGACACCGTCGGCATCCTGCACGAAAGAAGTTCGGAATATTTCGTCCCCTGCGATGAGCGCCTGGAACGCGGCCTCAAGCCGCCCAATGTCAGGCACAATGCTGAGGCGAAACGCGCCGGACATATTGTAAAGCAGGCCGCTTTCGTCCAAAAAAGATTGGAAATAAATGCCCTGCTGCACAGGAGAAAGAGGGTAACGGGACTGCTTTGGGG
>JAQWCP010000251.1 GCA_028705905.1 Oscillospiraceae bacterium | reverse complement strand
CCCCGCTTGTTTGAACAGGCCATCTTCATTGTGCGCGACACGCCCTCCGGCAGTGGCGTCACAGCAGAACAAGTGCTGGAGGAGGCCCGTCGGGTTGCAAATGGATATGTCCGGCAGAAAGCCGGCTGGGGCCGCTGGTTCCATCGCATCCATTCCTCCATTTTTTTTGCCGCGGGTGCCGTGGTCGCCAGCCTGGCCTGGCTTTTGGGTACAATATTGCTCGGTACATGATCGCATGTTATCATGATACAAACGATGCCGTCTGACAAAATGTCAGACGGCATCGTTTGTTGCGTTACCGCTCTTCCCGGAAATAAGCTGTACTCAAGCCGGCTGGCGGCTGATATTCTTTTTTCTTGCGCAAGGTAATGAGGACGAGAACCAAAATCGTCGCAATATAGGGCAGCATATCCAAAAGGGCAGAGCTGATGACAAGATTGTACCCGAAAATGGAAATACCCCCTTGCAGCTTAAAGGCCAGTCCCCGCACAGCACCAAAGAGATAGGCCCCCAAAATCGCTTTGAGCGGGTTCCACGTAGCGAAAATCACCAACGCCACCGCAATCCAGCCGGCGCCAGCCGTCAGCTCGTTTTGCCAGCGGCCCACATAAACCATGGAAAAGAATCCCCCGCCCACGCCGCAGAGAAAGCCCCCCGCCAAGATATGGGCGTATTTATATGCTGTGACATGGATGCCAGAGGCATCCGCCGCCGCCGGACTCTCGCCCACCATTCTGGCATTCAGGCCCAAGCTCGTCTGATTGTAATACAAATAAAGCAGCACAGCCAAAATCAATGCCACCAGAACAAACGGGCTTTGGTCAAACAGCATTTTGCCCACCACAGGAATGTCGGACAACACGGGAACGGTCTTCGCGCCCAGCACACCAGTGACAGAAGCAGGCAACGGCTGGCCTGCGATGGCCATACCGATCATGCCGGAAAGCCCGGTTCCAAATGTGGCCAGTGCCAAACCTGTTACCACCTGATTGCCCCGGAGGCTGACCGTGATGAACGCATAAATCAGCGCGCCGGCCGCCCCTGCCAAACCGGATGCCAAAACAGCCAAAAGCGGATTGCCCGTAGCCAGCCCCACCCGGAAGCCAGTGGCGGCGCCCAGAAGCATCATCCCCTCGATCCCCAGGTTCAAATTGCCCACTTTTTCACATAAAATTCCGCCCAGCGTCCCCAAAAGCACATGGGTACCAAGCTGTGCCACAACTTGCAGAAAGATCGCTAGATCCACAAAAAAACCGCTCATGCCTCCGCCGCCTTTCCAGGTCCTCTCTTGCGGAAAGAAACCCGATACTGAATGAAAAATTCACATCCCAATACAAAGAAGATGATGATCCCTTGGAGGACATCTGACATTTTGGATGAAATATTCATAGAGGTCTCTAAAAAACTGCCACCCTGAATCAGCATGCCGAAGGCAAAGGAGGAGATCAAAATCCCAATGGGGGAAAGACGTGCCAGCCACGCAGTGATAATCGATGTGAACCCAAGTCCACCGGTAAATTGTTCCGTCAATGTTTTCTCCACGGCGGAGGTTTGCATCATCCCTGCCAGCCCGCACAAGCCGCCGGACAGGAGCAGTGTCAAAAGCGTCAGTTTCATCACGTTGATTCCCGCGTACCGGGCTGTGGACTCGCTTTCTCCCAAAACAGCAATTTCATATCCCCATTTGCTCCGGCGCAGCATAACATAGATTGCTGCCGTCAGCACCAGCGCGATGATCCAGCCGATATGCACCCCAAAGACAGAGGGCAACACGGCGCTTTCCGAGAAATCCTTGACTTTTGGAAACCCGCCGTCCTCTCTCCATGGGCCATATTGTAAATAGGTCAAAAATTTTAACGCGATATAGTTGAGCATCAGCGTTACCAGTGTTTCGTTGGTGCCCAGCTTGACTTTGAGCAAAGCGGGAATCAAGCCCCACACGCCGCCGCACAGCACACCCATTACAAACATCAGCGGCAGCAAAACATATGGCGGCAGATCACCGTAGCGCAGCGCCACAAAGGCCGCACCAAAGCCGCCCATGGCCATCTGGCCTTCTGCGCCAATGTTCCAAAATTTCATTTTAAACGCCACCGCAACCCCCAGAGACAAAACCACCAATGGAATGGCTTTGTTGAGCGTGGCCTTGAGTCGATAGGCGGAGCCCAAAGCACCGCGGATGAGATTGCCATAAACCTCAAGTGGATGATAGCCCAGCAACCCCATGATAATGGCTGCTGCCACAAGGGCCGCCAGAATCCCGCCCAGACGCATCATAAATTCCGCTTTTTTGGACGGATCCGGTCGTTTTGTAATGCGAATCATGGCCGTTCCTCCTCTCTCGGGTGGTTCCCAAGCATCAAAAGCCCCACCTCTTCTTTTGTGACAAACCGGGGATCCACAATGTCCATCACCCGGCCGGCGTGCATCACCAGCAAGCGGTCGCAAAGCTGCAACAGGACATCCAGATCTTCCCCAATGAAGAGAATGGCCACCCCTGCCTTCTTCTGTTCATTGAGCACATGATATATATGATAAGAAGCGCCAATATCAAGCCCTCGCACAGGGTACGCCGTAATAAGAAGCTTTGGATTCAAGTCCACTTCCCGGCCCAACAGCACCTTTTGGATGTTGCCGCCGGACAGTTTTTTCAGAATATGGTCCACAGAGGGCGCGGAGACATCGTACCGCTCCACAATGCGCTCCGCTTGCTTCCGCCCACCAGCCAGATTGAGAAACACACCCTTCTGCTTTTGGAACGAACGGAGCAACACGTTGTTTGTAATATCCATGCCGCCCACCAGGCCCATCCCCAGCCGGTCTTCCGGCACAAAGGACATGCTGACCCCCCGGCGCAAAATTTCTGTGGCACTTAGTCCCAAAATTTCTTCATCCATGAATTTCACGCTGCCGTTTGTGGCCTCATACAGGCCGGCCAACACTTCGCACAGCTCTTTCTGGCCACTGCCGGCAATGCCGGCAACCCCCAGGATTTCTCCACCCCGGACAGAAAAGCTCATCTCATCCAGTGCCTTCATCCCGTGGGCCCCCATGGCGCTCAACTGATCCACCACTAAAATTGGCTCCGGGGACGGCTGTACCGCCACCCGCTCGATCTCCATTTTCAGCGGCCGGCCCACCATCATTTCTGTCAATTCTCTTGGATTGGTTTTCGCCGTTTCCACCGTGCCAATGGTTTCGCCTTTGCGCAGAACTGTTACCCGGTCTGAAATTTCCATTACTTCGTTCAGTTTATGGGTGATGATGATGACCGCAAAACCCTGTGCTTTCATATTGCGCAAAATATGAAACAGGATTTCTGCCTCCTGGGGTGTCACAACGGCGGTTGGCT